>JAFPYB010000071.1 GCA_017412405.1 Treponema sp.
ACGAAAAAACTCTCGTAATCGGGAACGTGTTCGACGATCACATATCGGACTTGATTTTTTTCGACATGGACTCCGACGACAACCAGCGAATCATCGTGGCCGCCAATTCCACGGTCAAGCAGTCGAAGGACGAGGGAATCCTCATGCAGCTGTCAATGGACAATTCCACGGTGGCAGTGTTCAACAGGAACAACAAAGTCGATTACGACGTGCTGGCGGCAGACAACATCCAGCTCAATGTTTTTGAGTCAACCATCACGAACGCACAGTCGGGCACAAGCCCGAGGGAGATGACATCATACGACCTGTACGAAAAAATCAAGGAGATGAAAAAAAACGGCGACGTCTCAAAGAAAGTCATGAACCAGTACGAGCTTGAGTACCACAAAAAATTCGCCATTCCGTTCGGCGCATTGTTCTTCGCGCTCCTCGCGCTCCCCCTCGCGCTCTTGTTCGGAAAGCACAACGGACAGACAATCGGCCTCATAATCGGCATTGTCATTTCGGTCATGTACTGGGCCGTGAACATTCTTGGGCAGATTTTCAGCTCGAAAAGCGGAGTTGGCGGAATCTCGGCCATGTGGATTCCAGACGTGGTAATCGGACTTGCCGGCATTCTATTTTACTTGAAGTTGATACGAAAATGAAACTTGTATTCTATCTTTTCAGAAAAACGATTCCTCTTTTCGTGGGCGCGATTTTTTTCTTCGCGTTCGTCCTCTGCCTTGTCGATTTGATGATGAATCTGTGGAACTACATTTCCAACGGAGTTCCCGTAAAAACCGTGGGACTCATCATGCTATACTACGTTCCAAAGACAATCTGGTACGCCACCCCAATCGCGCTCCTGTTCGCAGTCTCCTACGCCCTCAGCGATTTCTACGCGCAGAACGAGCTTCTGGCCGTATTCGCCTCGGGAATCTCGCTCACCCGCTTCACGTTCCCCGTCCTCATATTCTCGTTCCTGCTCAGCTTCGGACTGTTTTGGTTCGACGACAACGTTGTTGTCCGCACATACGGAAAAAAAAGCGAAATGCAGGAGCTTGCGCTGAACAAGGAAGTGAACCAGAACAGCGACAAGGTGGTGGTCATCAGCGAAAACGGCAATCTTGTCTACAAAGCCGATTTTTACAACGATTCCACAAAACGGCTCATCACTTTCTACGCCGTGGTGAGGAACGAGGACAAAACGCTCAACTCAATTGTCCGCGCGGATTCCGCCGTGTGGGACAACGACCACTGGCGGCTTTCCGGGGGCGTGCAGTACAAGCTGGTGAACAAGACATTCGTTTCCGGGGGCGTGGAAAAAAGCATTGCGGACAGATTGAACGAACCGCCCCAGACATTCAGGAAGAATGTGGTCAGCATCGACTCTGTAAATTCGCGGGACGCACGGACGTACATTGAGCACTTGCAGCGGGCGGGCCTGCCGTACGCGGAGGCACTGAGCATCTACTACAAGAAATTCGCTTTCCCGTTCATCTTGTTCATCGTCGTGTTCCTGTCGGTGGGCTTGAGCGGAAAAACGCGCAAGAACGTCATGCTGATGAGCCTTGCCTCGTGCATCACCGGCGCGGTCTTGTTCTATGTGACACAGATGATTACCATGCTCCTTGCGAAGTTTGAATATATATCACCGTTCATGGGGGCGTGGTTCCCCGTATTTTTGTTCGTCGTCATCGCGATTGTCCTCCTGCGCTTTGCACGGACATAGCCCAAAACGATTTTTATGAGGATTTTTTATGATTGAGAACATTTTCAGCATCAGCCATTTTTCCGCCGATGGAAAAGCCCGCACGGGAACGCTCCACCTTCCCCACGGCGACGTGCAGACCCCCGTTTTCATGCCTGTCGGCACCAACGGAGCAGTAAAGGCATTGACAAAAGACGACCTTGAAGAAATCGGTTTTGAAATCATTCTTGCAAACACATACCACCTCTACTTGCGGCCCGGAAGCGACATCATAGAGCAGGCAGGCGGTCTCCACGGATTTTCAAAATGGCAGAAGAACTTTCTCACCGATTCAGGCGGCTTTCAGGTGTGGAGCCTCTCAAAACTTCGAAAAATCACGATGAACGGGGCCGAGTTCAGAAGCAATATAGACGGCTCAAAGCACTTGTTCACGCCGGAACGGGTTGTTGACATACAAACGCAGTTCAACTCAGACATTCAGATGGTTCTTGACGTATGCACGGGCTACGGAATCGAAAAAGCGGAAGCAGTCCACGCGCTGGACATAACCGAGCACTGGGCGACAAGGGCAAAATCGCAATGGCTCAAAAACCGCGAAGGCGGCTACAAAGGTATATTGCTCCCGATTGTGCAGGGGAATTTTTTTGAGGACTTGCGGAAACGCAGTGCCGAATTCGTCTCAGCCCTTGACCTTCCAGCTATCGCAATTGGCGGATTGAGCGTGGGAGAGCCTGCAGAATTGTTCGCATCCATGCTCGACTACACGATTCAGTTTCTGCCCAAGGAAAAGGCCAAATATGTGATGGGAATTGGAACACCAGACTACATTCTTGATGCCGTCCACTCTGGAATAGATATGTTCGACTGCGTTCTTCCAACACGGAACGCCCGCAACGGAAGCTATTTCACGAAGGACGGTCCGCTCTCCATAAAGCAGGAGCGGTTCGCCCGGGATTTTGGCTCTCTGGACGAAGAATGTACCTGCAAGGTGTGCCGAACGTACTCACGGAGCTATTTGCGCCATTTGTTCAAGGAGCAGGAGATTTTGAGCTGCATCCTTGCCACATACCACAACCTGTATTTTCTCCACAACATGATGAAGGAGCTACGCCAGGCGATACAAGAAGACCGCTTTGAATCATACAGAACGGACTTCTTGAAGCGATACCACTCCGGGAAATGGAAGCTCTAGGAACTCCTAGAACCCGGTGTTCCCCGGGACTCCGCGGCGGCTTGCAGGCCAGAACCTGTACGCCGTTGTTCCCAGCATTTTGTTCCTGTTCACATACTGCGGGGCCATGTTCGAATAATAGCAGATACTGTCGCTGTCTTCCTTGCACAGCGGCTGCAACCATGATGTGTATGCGTGGCGCATATCCAGCGAGTTAAAGCGGTTGTCGCCCATCATGAAATAACAGTCCTCGGGAATGTACTGGGCAGAGCCGTCCTCCGCATTGGCGGGGAACGCCGGCATATTCCGCTGGTCAAGAAGCGTCGCATACATGGAAAGCTGGTAAAGGCGGTACAAGAGCACATTCCGTGCCTCATCCCCGTTCCAGTCAATTTCGCTTATGCCCGAAATCTTGAGTTCCGCATTCATGGCAACAAGGCGGGCGAACGCCACCTTGAGCATGACATTAAGCCTGAAATTCGCCTTGTCGTACAGATTCATGTCCGCTTCAAGGGGACGGAGCGGAATCCAGCC
Organism: Treponema sp.; assembly: GCA_017412405.1. GTDB lineage: Bacteria > Spirochaetota > Spirochaetia > Treponematales > Treponemataceae > Treponema_D. Next base: position 3,399 of record JAFPYB010000071.1, read on the forward strand.
AGTCACGAACGAATTGAACCATGCGTCGCCGTCGCTTGAAGCCAAGATTTCGTTCGTAAAGCTCTCATTGCGCTCAAACAAATCATCCTTCTTTGCATTGAACGACGCGACAAGCTTTCCAGGTGCAAACGAAGCCGCCGCCCCAGAAGGACGACCACTTCTGTAGGCTGCAAACGCTTTTGAAAACCTCTGGGAAAGCTCCGCACATTCTTTTTCAACCGCATCCAAATCAAGGTACGAGCGAAGATTCTCCACCTCAATCATGGAATCGAAAATCTCCTGCGACACGGGATATTCCTGAATCTTGCTCCCGAATTTAGCTTTAACGTCGTTCAAATTCCATGCGGCCCACTTTGAGTCCTCAGACACGGGCACAAACTCATCCGAATCCTTAGTGCGGGCATACAACACGCCGTCCTGGAGCATAATCTGCTCGCCAGGCACGCCACACACACGCTTTACGAGCGGGTCTGCCTTTGGGCGGCCATATTCGTCAACATTAATATTCTTTGTGGTGAGGGAACACATATAGACAAGCTGCGAAACAAATGTGCGCACCTCGGACTTTCTGTCATCCGAATAATGGGGATTTCTGAAAACAACGATATCCCCGCGCTTGTATTTCTTTATGTACGGCAGCCCCACCCGACTCAGCGGGAAATTTGGACCGCACAAAGTCTTGAACACGATGACACGGTCTTTGATGAGGAATTCCGGAACCATGGACTCGGACGGTATTTCATACAACTGGACGATGAAAATATTGAGGAGCAGAACCATGAACACTGCCTGCACGAGGGCATCAACCCAGCTCAAAATCTCAAAGCAGAGCCATTTTACGCCGAACTTGCGCTTTTTCTTGTCGGCATACTTTTTGTCCACGATGAACTGCTTCCAGTCCTCGCTCACTTTCTTGATGTGCTTGGGGTTCAAATAGTGGAGAATGTACAGCGACACGGCGGATGTAAAAAGCCAGAGAAGAACCGACACGACATCAAGAACGAACGGAGTTCCGCTCTCCCCAGCGCGGCGGAGGACAAAAGAAATGAGCATGACAGAGGGCGCGTACTGCAAAAGCTCG
>JAFPYB010000072.1 GCA_017412405.1 Treponema sp.
CATTGAGAAATACGATTCCAAACATTCTACTGCTACAGAAGACCGCTGGAATGTAATCGGAATGGTTGAGGATGTTCTTTTTGTTGTCTATACGGAGCGTGATGCCAGGACACGCATTATTTCCGCAAGAAAAGCCACGAAGGAGGAAATCAATGAATACTACGACGACTATGACATTAGATGATTTGAAAAACCTGCCGCCTCTCACTCAGAAAGAGAGACAGATGATAAAAAATGCGCGGCCTACTCCAAGCGATGACTGTCCTGCAATGACTGCCGATGAGCTGAAGGAATTCAAGCCGTGGTATGCCAAGAGCAAGAAGCCCGTCACGATTAACCTTGATACAGGGGCTATCCTTTACTTTAAGGAGCTTGCGGAAGAAACAGGAATCGGGTATCAGAATCTTATGAATATGTATCTGGTTCAGTGTGCGAAAGAAAAAAAGCGTCCTGTGTTCGTATAAAAATGGGTCCGGCGGCTTTTGTGGGCAGCCGGATTTTTTTTACAGTTTTATTCTAACTACTAGCGTCAGTAGTTAAGGAATGCTTAACAACTCAATCTGATTCCTTGCCGAGGATTTTTTGTACAAAATAAGCAGAGGCTTTTAGTCCGCTTTTTTCGATGGCTGTTTTTATTTGTTCGTATTGTTCGGGAGAGCATGAGAAGGAAAAGGTCTTGTATTTTTTTCCTGTAGGCTTTCGACCGCCGCCGTGGTAGCCGTAACCAGAATATTTAGGCTTGTTCTGTTCCAGAGCTTCCATTTGTATTTTCCTTGTTTTGTTTTCTTGTAAGATACAAAACGATTCCAATCGCAACTCCAGCCATGATAAAAAATAATCTTGACATATCATGCCCCCTGTATTATTTTAAGGAAAGGGAAGCTGGCGTTTCCGCCAACTTCCCACCGACTTACTTAGATTTCTTGTCTAGCCATTTGGTGATGTAATAAGTGACTATTGCAACCACCAAGGTTAGCAGGAAATCAACCAGCTTATCGACCCAGTAAAGTAGTACTGCCTTCACTTAGGTCTCCTTAGTTGAGCGTCCTCAACTGTCTTTGTAATACATTTTTCTTTTGTTTTAGTCAATGGTTTTTACAAAAAAAATCAGTTTTTAAATTTTTCTGACAGATTATTACTAGCGTCAGTAGTTAAGGAATGCTTAACTACTCAACTGGTTCTTTGCCGAGGACTGTGTCAACGATGTAGCGGCTCACGGTTTTGCCTGCGCGTTTTGCGAGAAGGCTCACGGCTTCCCAGTCCTCAGGCTTGAATACGATTGTGTGCCGCTCATACTTAACCTTGTCCGATTCTGCCATTTTCGGGCGGCCGGCACCCTTGCGCGCGCCGCCCCTGCCGTCAGTCTTCGTTTCCATGCCCGCGCCTCTTGATGACAGTTCCGATGACGAAAAGGACAACGCCGACTATGGCAATGAAACCGATTGCAATCTGGATTATGTCGAAAACATTCATATTGACACCCCAAAAAGAAAATGATAGCCTAAAGGTGTGGCAGGTAGCCAGCCTGCCACACCCGATTGTTATCGCTCTAACAGATAGACAACAATCTTAAAGACTATCTCCAAGAAAGCGGCAAATCCGATTAAGAAAGTGCCGAAATTCTGGAGCCAAGAGCGGCGGCTTTTCGAGGAGCACCGCTTTTTTCGTTTAGATGACTTGTACTTCATCACCTAACCTCCTGACATTTTCAGTATAGGTGATATTTGAAATAATGTCAATCCCTTAAATCAAAAAAAAATCAGTTTTTAAATTTTTCTGACAGATTATTACTAGCGCTGGTAGTTGCGGAAAACTTTGTTTCAGTCAACAAGCGTTTCTGGCAAACCCGAAGAAATAGCCGCATTAAAAGAAAGGGCTGCCAGTGCAGGAAAGTCTGTTTCAAGGCTTGTTCTTGATGCGCTGGCAGAGGGGAAACTATAATTTTTGAGCCGACGGCTTTTTCGTGCTGCCCGATTTTTTTTTGCCGGAAAAACAGCAGTTTTCCGGCAATTTCCGCAAAAAAATACTATTTTAATCATATTTGATTAGAAAAATATTTCGTTTATAATCATAATACTGAATCATAAGGGATATTCTTATCAATGACGACATAAGCCCGTTCTGGGGTATCGGCGAGCCGGAAGTGCGGCGGCAGATGGAAGGCATCCAGGACGGAGAGGAAGTGCGTGTCGTGGTCAATTCCTGCGGCGGGGACGTGTTCACGGGCATAGAGATTTTCAACTTGATAAGGGAGCTTTCCGGGCGGTGCCTTCCGTTCGTCGTGCGCTAGCTTGGGCGTATCCTCCGGCTCCTTGTGCGCTGGCTTTGGCGTGTCCTCCGGGTCTGGCTTTTGAGGTGCGCCATATTCCACGGCCTGCTGTATTGCGTCTCTCACGAAATCGGCGTGGCCGAACAGCAACGCCTCGTCGATGTCCTTGAACTCTTCCAGCTTCTCGGCTCGGGCGAGCAGGATTCTTCCCTTGAAGCCGTTCGCGCGGAGTTTTTCCGCCAGACCGCCCTGCGCTGCCTTTCCCGCCTCGTCGTTGTCAAAGAATATGGTGATTTCCTTCATGGCGGAATCTTTGAGGTAGTGCCTGATGAGCGCGGACGAGAATGACTTGATCCCGCCCTCCACGAGCACAATCGATTCTTTCAGCGGCTCTCTCGGGCAGGGGAACGCCTGCCCGCTGGGCGCGCGGTTGGCGAACTTCCGCACTTCATTTTCCCCGCGTCCTTGTCGAACGAGTAGAAATGTAGCTTCCAGCCGTCCCATCAGTTGTCCCCTCCTATGCGGGCATGGAATCCCGCCCGCTTGTCCGCGAGCTGCGTTATGTCCTCCACGCAGTCCGGCGAGAGAATCTTCTTCGACTGCTGGTAGTAGCACCACAGCCAATGCTCCTCGTCGCGCGGCTCTTCCTTGGGCGCGGTCGCGACGAAAGTGTTGACGTAGGAAATCGCCGTGTTCAGGCGGTTCATGACGTGCTTGTAGGAGTTGATTTTCTCCCAGAACGCGTTTGAGTTCCGGATTCGGTGTTCGTGTTGATGTATTCCGATTTCTTCAAGGAAACCTGCTCGATGTTGTTCTGCAGCGCGTTTTTCAACGCCTTGAGCTGGGATGCCGTCATCTCTGACAGCTCCTCCTCCGAGCACGTCACGAGTTCCTTTCCGTAACGCACCTTTACTTCGTTTTTTGACATAAAGTCCCCCTGTCTGCGCCGACTGCCACGCCGGGCGGCCACTACACATGGGAATGGCCAGGCACAAACGGCTTCTTGATGTGTCCCGCGGCATCCCCCCCCCTGCCTCGGAGCGGTTCCCCGCCCTGCATGGGTCGATGCGCACGGAGAACATAATAGCCGTACACTTCCCATGAGCGCGTGCGCTCGTCGTGATGTTCTACCCACTGTTTGCGTCGACTGCCACGCCGGGCGGCCGCCACACATGGGGACGGCCAGGCACAAAAGTCTTCTTGATGTGTTCGTGACCATGCTAGCATGGTCAATTTTTTATGAAATTACAAAAATCGTAATTTCATTTTTAAGATATTACGAATTTCGTAATTTATCAAATATTTTTATTACGCTTTTTAAATTTTTTTTCGTTAATAAAAATATGAGTTCTTTTATTGAGCGGGTTGAAAAAAAATTGAAAGAAAAAAAATGACTCAGAAAGAACTTGCAAAACTTCTAAGCATAAGACAACCCACAATTTCAGATTGGAAAAAAAACGGTGTCATTCCACCAGCTGATATTGTTTTGAATATTGCAAATATTTTTGGAACATCAGTTGAATTTTTGGTGACCGGAAAAGAGCAGTCGATTGTCCTGTCGGAATCCGAGGCACGGCTTGTGCGGATTTGGCGCGGGCTTTCGGACGGGGACAGGGAGAAAATCATGATGCTTATAGACTTTAAAAGCCGTGCGCCGCGAGAAATCGCGCTTCAGGCTGATACGGTTTGACGGGGGGGGGCGATGGATGCGAAGGAGCGGCTGAAGGCCCTCATGAAGGAGCGCGGGGTCACACACTCCGCCCTTGCGGAGATGAGCGGCGTGAAGAAGAGGACGATTGACGGCTGGCTTGCCGAGGGGAAGACGTTCAACCCCACGGCGGGCGAGCTGATGAAGGTCGCCGCCGTGTTCGGGGTGTCGATTGACTCCATTCTCGGCATGAGCCGTTTTTCGGACAACGAAAGATTCTACAGCAAATACGCCAAATTCTCCGGAATGCTGGAAAGGCTGGAGGGGCTTGACCCCCGCTCGCTTTCCATGGTCTCGGACATAATCGACGTGTTTGTGCGGAGGAATGCCGTGGGCTGACCGAATCAGTCAAGCATGGAAAAGGCAGAGCCTTCGAATCATGGGGTAGTCTTCGCGGCGTATGTTCCCGGCAGGGGAGAGAAGCCCCAGCTCGCTTGCGACGAAGCGCACAAGCTCCTCGTCCACGTCGAGGAAGCGGGCGATTTCCTTGACCGAGAAGTGCCGCTTCTTCTTTTTGGGGCTGCCCAGTTTGCTCAATTCAACCTCGTCGAGGTGCGCCAGCTGGGCTATCGTCCGGCAGTAGCCTGACTTGAGGAAGCGGCGCGCTTCATGTGTGTCGTCAAGCAATGCCTGTTTGATTATGGCTTCGACCAGTTTTATGTAATTCTGTCTTAAATTTTGTTCCTGCATAGCAAAGATGGCAGTGTCGCCGCCGACTTAGTACCGCGCCTCAAGGTGGAAGTCTTGATTGTGCGCTATCGTGGCGGCATCGCCGAACGGCGATTCTTCCTCCACGGCTGGGGCTGACGCCTTCTTGTCCCAGACAACGCTCATGTTCTCGACCGTGATTTTTGTCCTGGTGTGGGATATGCCTCCGCTGTCCTTCCATGAGTTCTGACGGAGCTTTCCCGTCACGGTTATGCGCCACCCCTTCGTCAAATGCCTGAGCATGGCTTCGCCGTATTTCCCCCAAAGCTCGCAGTCGAAGAATCCCGTCAAATCCACATACTCACCATCTTTTTTGTAAGGGATATTGTTCGCGATGGTGAAAGAAACAACGTTCGTTGTCCCTGCCAGCTTCATCTCGGCGTTCGCCGTGAGTCGCCCTTCAAGGACGACGGTGTTTGTGTCGCTCATTTTGACTCCTGCGGAATGTTTTTCCCGTTCCTGAAAAATCGGCTTATATCAACACCGTTTTCCTTGGCGTATTCCTCCAGGTTGGAATCGGTGATTCTAAGCCACTTCAATATTTCGTCCCTGTGCCAAACACGGCGGCCATTGTATTTCAGCCACTTTGTTCCGCAACAGGGCTGTTGCCATGGTCTTTTGCAGATGTTCTTGTACGTTGAGCCGCCTTTCAGCTCGCAGGCCTGCTCAAGGGTGCAATACTCGGGAATGTCTTTTGCATCCAGAATAGCCGTGTTCAGCTCTATGAACCATTCGGAAACTCATGATTCCGAAAACTTGTTTGTGGTCATTGAAAAACAAGTTGTCAATTTTTGCTGACAACTGAATTGACACTAATTTAAAGAATCAAAAGAAAATAAATGAATCTGTATAGGTATTTGTTTAGTATAAAAGAGTTATTTTCCTACAAAAAGCACTTGATTTTTTTTGGGGGAAATATGTCAAATATGTAAATGTGTTGTATCTTATTTTGGATAGAACAATTTTTATCAAAAACACCTTTTTTATTTGCCGAGAATTTGAATATGAAAAAAATTACGCTTTTGACCTTGTTTTTTATTTTCTCTTTTCTTGCTTTTTCGCAGACCGAGCCGGAACCGAAAAAAACTGATGCCCCAGTATACAACCAGACTTTTGAGGAGGCGGAAGAGCTTTTCCAGCTGAACAAGCCGCAGGAGGCAATTCCTCTGTTTGAGAAAATCATCGATGACGAAACGGTTGACCCGCGCATTTGGGTCTATCTGGGCGTTGCGTACTACCAGACAGGCGACTACGAAAAATCGGTGGAAGTGTGCGTAAAAGGACTTTCAAAGCCAAACACAAACCACAAGGTGCTCGCGTACAATGCGGGAAATTCAGCGTATCTTATGGGAAACTACGCCCGCGCAGACGCCTGCTACGCCATCGCAATGAAGGAAGACCCAGCCTATGCGCCCCCAGTCCTGAACAGGGCAAACGCCCAACTCAAGCAGGACAACGTGACCGATGCAAAAACGAACTACGAGCTGTACCTGACACTGAACCCAGACACCCAGCAGCGGGCAAACATCGAGCTGATGATACAGAAGCTGGAGCGTGAAATAAAACTCAGGGAAAGCCTCAAGCCTGAGCTTGTCGTCATAGACGATTTTGACGACCCGTACACGCAAAGCGGGCAGGGGCAGGGCGAGCCGAAACTTGAGAAAATCGATTTCGAGATTCTTTCAATATTGAAAGACGAAAGCAAGGAACAGGATGAAAATTCTGGCGAAGAGCGGGTTTTCGGCGAAGAAGCCCCGGTC
>JAFPYB010000012.1 GCA_017412405.1 Treponema sp.
CCCCGCATTCTCAGTCTGCTTGGTCGTCGCGCACGACGACAGCACGACCGCCGCCGCCAGAATCAGAAATAGCTTTTTCATCTCCCACCCCCATGCTCCTGCAGATAGTTCAGCATGGCTTTGTTCTTGCTGTTCTTGATGCTTGCAATCATGCCGTCCGTAAGGGCAACGCCGTGCTCGAGGCAGTAGATTAGGACTTCCGTTCCTTTTTTGCTGTAGCTTGCAAGTTTCGCAATCTTGGTGAGGTGCGGTAGGTCTTTGTGCTTGTAGTCGGCGCGGTCAAGAAGCCAGAGAACATTCTCAAAATGCCCATAGTGCGCCTGAAATTCCGCAAGCCCCCAGTCTTTGACATCATCGAATGCAATAGGATATTCATCTGCCGTCTGGTTTATATCGACTCCGTGCGAGCATACCAGCTCCACAAGGGAAGGAAAAAGGCTCTTCTTTGTGCATTTCACCATAAGGCAGTTATGCCCTTGATTGTTCAGGATTGTCGGGTCTGCGTCGTGTTTCAAAAGCAAGCGGACTTTTTTTGTGTAGCCCTTATCACAGCAGCGGCTGAGGGCGGTGTTCCCCGCTTTGTCTACGGCATTCACATCCGCGCCGAGCGAAAGATACCATTCAAGGTATTTCATATCCCGCCAGTAGCACACCTCCCAAAGCGCGCCGCTCAAATCAAGGTCTGCGCCTGAATCAATGAGGAACTGAACCACCTTGTCCTCGCCTTCATGTCTCAGAGCCTCTTTAAGCGGAGTTTCGTCTATTTCATCAACGGCATTCACATCCGCGCCGTGGGCGATGAGCCATCTGAGCCGCCCTATTTTTTCTTCCTCCGTGCCGCTTATCTGGCACCATCGTATCGGGTAGCTGAAAAGATTGCCGGACAGGAAGAACTTGTCCGCGGGATTCCAGCCCTGCTTCAAAAGCGTCTCGTAATGCCCTATGGTGCTATCGCAGTCGTCTGCGGTTATGCGCAGTTGCGGATTTTTATCGAATGACATATTTTTGCTCCTTTCTTTATCAATAATTTGTGCGTTCCCCTACGCGGCAAGCACCCTCAGCGACACGACCGCCACCGCCAAAATCAGAAATATCTTTTTCATCTTACTTTCCCCCTACAGTTCGCTTGTGTATTCCCGACATACCTTGACTTTTCCGTTCGGGTGGAAGTCGTACTCGTAGAAGCGTTCACGGCCGTCGCCCCACTTTTCCCAGACGAGGTTTCCGCCCGCGTCATATTCCCAGAGCCATTCCCTGTCTCTCTCGTCCTTCTCGCGGATTTTCCTGCCGCCCGCGTCGTATTCCTTCCAGTATTCGCCCTGTGGGGTTTTGGAATAGATTTCGTTTCCGTCCTCGTCGTATGAAAACCATTCTTCGTGTCCGTCGCTGTACCAGAAATGGATTATGTTTCCCCGCGCGTCGTATTCAGTCCACTTTTCTCCGAATTCCGCGGTGTTTGAATAGACGCAGTTTCCGTCTTCGTCATACTTGTATTCATCCCGTCCTTCAGCAACCAAGTCGTCGCCGGCATACATCCTGACATGGACGCAGTTTCCCATCTCGTCGTACTCGGAGAAAGTCACGGTGTTATCTCTGCTGTTCCTTGCAAGGATTTGGTTCCCGTCCTCGTCGTATTCATACCAAGTTTCGTACCCAGTGCTGTCCTTGTAATGGGTTCTGTTTCCCCGCCCGTCGTACTCAGACCACTCCTCTTCGCCGTCGCTGTACCTGACATGGATGCAGTTTCCCCGCCCGTCGTATTCAATCCACCGCTCTTCTGTGCCGCCGTCTTTGTCAGACTCTTTGTAATAGGTGTAGTGTCCTTCGGAATCGTATCCGCCATACCAGACTTCGTAGCGGCTTTCCAGATTGTAGTAGGTTTCGTTCCCGCTCTCGTCGTATTCGGTGAGCGCGAAGTATTTCAGCTTCCTGACCGCCGTCCCGCTGTTCGCCGTGAATTCCTTTTCCACGATTTTTCCGGGCTTTTCCGCGGTTACGCACGACGACAGCACAACCGCCGCCGCCAGAATCAAGAATATCTTTTTCATATTCCTTTGTCACTCCCCATCCAAATCCGTGAACATCACTTCGTAATCCTCACCGCCGATTTTGACTTTTGTGTGCAAGGTGAGCCTCTTGGATTTTATCCATTCGAGGTCTTTTGCCATATCGATTTTTAGGAATGCATTGGCAGAAAGAAGCGTTGTAAAATTTCGGGCAGTGCAGAAATCTCTCATGTTCTTTTTGGTCGCCCGCTTGTAGGCAACGATGATGAACTTCGGAATGCCGTTTTTCTCATCGCCCGAAAGCCTCAAACAGTAATACGGTGAAGTTTCGTTCGAGTCTATGAGGAAAGTGTTGCCGTTCGCGTGCAGGTAAGTGTAGCTTTCCATTTCAAAGGCATCGTCCCTTTCTTCTTCCGTGACGATTCGGTTTTCCCTCTCCACAATCTCGGCGAGGATTTCCTGAAGCCGCTCGTCCGACACGGGCGGAAGGTCGTCGGGGAAATTCTCGAATTTATCATCGTTATCATCTGCAAGCTCGGGAATGATTTCAAGAATCCGCTCTTTCGTCACGGGCGGAAGGGTGTCGGGAAGGGCGGAAGATTCATCTTCATCGGAATCATCTTCGTCGTCCGATTCCCACTGGTGAGAATTCTCTTCGTTTTCTTCTTCAACCTTGATGTTGTAGTCTTCCAGCGCCGACTTTGCAAGCCAGTTTCCTTTTTTTGCGGCGACTTGGTAGCAGCGGAGCGCGAAGTCTATGTCCTGCTTGTA
>JAFPYB010000073.1 GCA_017412405.1 Treponema sp.
AAAAAATATCAGTTATTTTTTTTCTTTTTAATCAGATCGACTAGCTCATCATAATCCTTTTTCATTTTCAGATAAGAGTCAGCAATCTCCAAGGCGGCCAGCACGCCAATGCGGGCGTTGGAAAAGCTGCGCGTCCTCTTTGCTATTGTCTTCATTTCGCCGTCAACGATTTTTGCCAGCGCCTTGACATGCTCCGGATTATCGCTCACCTTCAGAGGATAGCTTTCCCCAAATATTTCCACCACCAGCTTGTTATCGCTCACATTCATCACCTGCATTTTTTCCATCTTTTACTCTTTCCCTTTTACATTATATCATTATCCACTGCAACGGCAAAATATTTTTTGTGTCGCTCAAAATTTATACGGTTAGTTGTAAAATGAAATCGGACACATAAAAAAGACAAGCAGGAAAACTTGTAGTAAGATGAATCTGCCCAACATCTACTGAAAGGAGCTTCCTGCATGTCTCAAAAACATTCTACCACAAATAAGCGTTCATTCCAACACCTGACGCCATACCAGCGCGGTCAAATCCAGGCCCTTATGGAGCAAAAGCTTCCGAAAACGCAAATCGCCAAGCAGGTCGGCATTGCTCGCTCCACACTGTATGAGGAACTGAAGCGGGGGACGGTAGACCAAATGCGCAGCGACCTGACGCACTACAAGAGATATTTCGCGGACACAGGACAGCTCGTCTACGCAGAGCACCGGAAAAACTCCCGCAAACCATACAAGCTTGCGGCAGCGGCGCCATTCCTTCAATATCTCGAAAACGAAGTGCTGCAAAACAAGCTCTCCCCGGATGCCGCCTGCGGCAGAGCCAAGCTTCAAAACATATTCCCTGTCATGCTATGCACCAAAACAATCTATAACTACATCGACCTCGGCCTTATCCCCATCAAAAGCATCGACCTTCCGCTCCGCGTAAGGCGTAACCGGAAAAAGCACCATTGCCGGAAAAATCGGCGTCTCCTCGGCGAGAGCATTGAGCAACGTCCGCAGATCGTCGATAGTCGGCAGGAGTTCGGACATTGGGAAATAGACACCGTCGTGGGAAAGCGCGCGTCCGGGGAAGTGCTTCTCACATTGGACGAACGGATGACGCGTCGCCGCCATGTCCTCAAAATTTCCGGGAAGACAAAAGAGGGGGTGGCGGCTGGGCTTGAAACGCTGCGTCGCCAGTACGGGAGCTTGTTCCCGAAGGTGTTCAAGAGCATCACGAGCGACAACGGCAGCGAGTTCAGCGATCTGACCGAATCGTTCAAGGAAGGGACCGTTTACTTCACCCATCCGTATTCTTCAGGTGAAAGAGGAACCAATGAAAAGCAGAACTCGCTGGTTCGTCGCTTTATCCCAAAAGGAACGGATATGAGCACTGTGCCGGATTATGTGGTACAGAAAGCTCAGGATTGGATTAACGGACTTCCGAGGCGCTTACTTGGCTACCGAACGTCAGAAGAACTTTTCAAAGAACAAATTGCCCTGCTTTCATCTGCTGCATAACTTTTTTTGCTTGACTGTACGATTTGCTATTGCAATTTATAGAAAACACATGATAATCCTCTTGCTTTAATTTAGCGCAAATCATTCGATTCAGTGCATAATCATCTTCCACGACCCAAACGGAACGCATCTTCGTCTCTCCTTCCCGACAATTACGAATGCGATGTTTTACCGCCAATTATCATTTTATTTATTTTACCCCATGATTGTGATTTTAATGTGACTTTGGGGTGATTTTTTCAAAAGCAATTAGGCGTACCGCTTGGCTCGGCATGGTCTTTGAGAGTCCTCTCGGATTGCGCCAGCCGCGCGCCTTGTGCTTC
>JAFPYB010000074.1 GCA_017412405.1 Treponema sp.
AAGAAGTTCTACGACGCAGTATCTTGATATATTGAAGGAAAAACTTTCCGATGTTGACATGGACGTTGTTGCCGAAATCGGAACAATTGACCTTTCAATCCGCGATGTCCTTGCATTGCGCGTCGGTGATGTGGTGCGTCTTTCAACTGTTCGTGTTGGGGATCCCCTGACATTGAGCGTGGGAAACAAGAAAAAATTCTATTGTCAGCCTGGTGTTGTTGGCAAAAAAATGGCGGTTCAAGTAATTGGTAAGATTGATGAAAATGAATCTGAAGATTTCGAAGAATTATCCGTAGAAGGAGATGAATCATATGACTGATGGAACAATTTCTCAAGATGAGATTGATGCATTGTTGTCCAGTGCAGACATGGGAGGGCTTCCATTGGGAGGTTCCTCAGTAAGTATCGATGTACCTGTCCTTCAGAAATTCGAGGACGGTATTAAAGATAAATTTTTGGATAAGTTGAATCAGATGACGGGGGCTTCATTCACAATTGCGGCTCCTGTTACGGAAAGTTCCGGAAGGGATCAGTTCCTGTCAAAGCTTCCAGAAGAAGTTGTTGCGGTGAACGCCGACTATTCGGCAACGCTTACTGGTGACCATCTTTTTGTGTTCCCGGTTGAGTTCGCGCAGAAAATTGTTTCATTGGTGAACAAAGAAGAGTCTGCCGAATTTGACGAAATGGCGCTTTCGATTGTTGGCGAATTCGTCGGTCAGCTTTCTGGCGCAGAAATCACCGATTTGTGCGCTGGCGGCAAACTGGCCGGTCTTGCGGCGAATCCGCCTACGGCCAATAAGGCTCCGAAAGCGATGATTCGTATGCCGGAAGGTGCTTTCGCATTGTTCAACTATCAGGTTTCTCTTGAAGACCAGACGTACTCTTTTTGGGAAGTTGTTTCAGGCACTGTTGCAGACGGTATGGCTGTTTCTCTTGGTGGTGGTTCTGCGGCACAGGCTGCTGCGGCTGCTCCCCAGAACAATATGGCTGCCATGATGGGTGGTCAGGCTCAACCTAACCCGATGATGGGAATGCCGCAAATGAACCCGATGATGGGAATGGGAGGAATGCCTAATATGCAGCAGAATGTTAATCCAATGATGAATATGCCGAATGTCCAGTCAGTTCAGTATCCGAACCTTTCTGGCGGACCAGCCGCTTCCGAGCAGGGAAATATCGGTCTTATCATGGACGTGTTCATGGAGATGACCGTTGAGCTCGGACGTACCAAGAAGCAAATCAAGGAGATTCTTGGTATGGGCGAGGGAACCATCATCGAGCTTGATAAACTTGCTGGTGAGCCGGTTGATATTCTTGTAAATCACAAGCCTATCGCGAAGGGTGAAGTCGTGGTCATCGACGAAAACTTTGGTGTCCGTGTAACGGAGATTCTTTCTCCTATGGAACGAGTCAGCGATATGCACTAAGATATAAGGCATCTGTTGAAAAGGGGGATAGTTCAGCAGGTGCCGATTTTATTTTTTTAAATGGGTGGGCTATGTTCAAACATTCTCTACGGGCATTTTGTGTGCTCGCGATTTTTCTTGTTTCAACTCCGTTTTTTGCGGAGGATTCCGCAGCTGCGGAGGATGCTTCCCGTGCGCAAAACCAGGCGATAAGTCTCTCGCAGGATCCAAGCACGGTTTCTCTCTCCGATTCATATGGAAATTATCAGCCGAATTTGAATGACGGCAGTCCGTCAACGCTGGGGCTTATAGTCAGGATGATTGTTGTCCTTGCGATTGTTTTGGCTCTTGTCTACGTTGTCATGCGGGTGCTTCGTAAGACAATGGGGCTGCCGGACACGGAGGATCCCTTCCTCAGGCGTGTCTCCCAGGTGACGCTTGCACCAGGAAAAACGGTTCAAGTCGTTACAATCCTTGACCATGCCTATGTGGTGGGCGTTTCCGACAATTCAGTGAACCTTTTGGGCGAGATTACCGACAAGGAAATTGTCGATTCAATGAACATACTTTCAGACAAAAATGCCAGAACAAAAAAACCGATGTCCTTCTCGGATGTGCTCGACTTGCTCGTGAACAAAAGTGTTCCGAAAAAGACGGGCTTTTCTGATTTTTCCAAGGACGCTGCCGACAGACTCAAGCAGCAGCGGGAAAATTTCAATAGAAGGGGGAACTGATATGAAATCCATCGGTTTTTTTTCTAAAAAATGGGTTGGGAGCGTGTTCTCCGTTTTGTTGCTCTCGTTTTTCTGCCTGAACAGCGCGTCCGCCCAGTCGAATTTTCCCAGCGGCTCCACGCGCGGCAACACTGAAATGACGCGGAACGTTAATCCGCTTTCTGTTCCGAACGTTGATGTGAGCATAACGCAGCCACGGACGGGGGCGCAGATGGCGTTCTCCGTGCAGGTGTTGCTGCTTCTCACGATTTTGACACTTGCGCCGAGCCTGTTGATTTTGTGCACGTGCTTCCTTCGGTTTTCTATTGTCCTGGACTTCATAAAACGTTCTCTGTCCCTGCAGCAGGTTCCGCCCACTGCTGTCCTGAACGGAATCGCATTGTTCATGACGTTGTTCATCATGTTCCCTGTGTTCAGGCAGGTGTATGACAAGTCTTTCAAGCCGCTTTCTGACGGTACAATCACCTCCTTTGAGGAGGCGTACAAAGAGGCGGAAGGCCCCATAAAAATCTTCATGTACAACCAGATGGGCGCGTCCGAGAACGGAAAAAAATACATCGCGTCGTTCATGAACATGGCGCGCGTGGAAAAACCTGAAACGCTGGACGATATTCCCATGTACGTCATTGTTCCGGCGTACATTCTCCATGAGCTTACGGTGGCGTTCAAAATCGGCGTGTTCCTGTACATTCCGTTCATCGTCATAGACATGGTTGTTGCGAGCGTACTCATGAGCATGGGTATGATGATGCTTCCGCCGGTGCAGATTTCCATGCCGTTCAAGCTCATGCTGTTCGTCCTTGTTGACGGCTGGGGAATCTTGACGCAGCAGTTGTTCAATTCAATCGTGCGGTAATTGAATACACATAAATGAATGGAGGATATGGATGACACTTGGTAGTATTGTAAATCTTGTTCAGAGCGGAGTTCTTCAGGTTTTGAAGCTGGCTGCCCCAATTCTTGGCGCGGCACTCATTATTGGTCTCATAGTCGCGATTTTTCAGGCGACCACATCTATTCAGGAGCAGACGCTCACGTTTCTCCCGAAGATGATTATCATTCTGGTGGTCATCGGCGTGTTCGGCAGCTGGATGTTCACATCCATGGCGCAGTACACGATTCACATTTTCAACATGATTCCCGCCCTTGCACGCTAACGGCCCATGCTTGACCAGATTGTAGCCCGCGCGCCGGTTTACCTGCTTGTTGCGGTACGCTGCTTTGCGCTTGTCATGACGCTTCCATTTTTCTCGATTAGGACCGTATCGCGGAAGGCGAAGCTGGCGTTTGCCGGCTACATGGCATACTTGATTTTTCCCCATGTGGATTTCTCGGCATATCTTCCATATATTCATCCAGACGGCTCGTTTTCGCTGGAGTACATTCTGCTTGTCATTGGGGAAGCGATGCTGGGGCTTATAACGGGGCTGTATGTGACTATGATTTTTGCCGCATTCAGCACGGCGGGACAATTCTTTGCGTTCAACATGGGATTTTCCGCCTCTGAAGTGTATGACGCGTTGAGCCAGGTTGAAAATCCGCTCATGGGACAATTTTTCAATCTCATCGCCATGCTCATTTTTTTGCAGAACGATTGGGCGGTGCGGCTGTTTTCCCAGGCTCTCGTCTCAAGCTTTGACGCGCTCAATGCGTTTTCCATCGTTTCAGGCGGAGACCATTTGGTTTCGTTCATGCTCAAGGGGCTTTCCAAGCTTTTTGCGGACGCATTCATCATTTCGCTCCCGCTTATCGGCGTGCTGGTTCTAATTTCAGTGTCCATGGGCATTCTCTCAAAAGCCGCTCCCCAGATGAACCTTATTTCGGAAGGATTCCCAATCATGATTTTGACGGCATTCTTCTTGATTCTTCTTTTGATGCCGAGTTTGTGCGGATTTTTTGTTTCTTCGTTCCAGTCGGGTTTTGCAAATCTTGAGAAGCTGATGGTTTCCCTGATGAATTCGGGAGGTGCATGATGGATTTCGAGCAGATTGACTTGCAGTGGTTTGCCGCCGAAGAAGAGGGGCGAACCGAGGAGCCAAGCGAATACAAGCTCAAAAAGGCGAGGGAGGAAGGACAGCTTCCGAAAAGCCAGGAGCTTTCCAGCGCGATTGTCCTTTTTGTCACTGTCATTGTCCTCATTATAGCCGCCCCGTTCCATTTCAGGTGGTGCTGTGAGGTTCTGCGCTTTTATTTCATGCGCGTAACTGAGCAGAGCCTTATTCAACCTGGGTTTTACCGCGCGTTCATATTCGCGCTCTTGAAAATGGTGCTTCCCCTTGCGATTTCCGGCATTGTGGCTGGCATCACGGCTAACATCGTGCAGAACAAGGGCTTTTTGTTCACGACAAAGACCATAGAGCCGCAGTTTTCCAAGATTGTCCCAAAAGTGGGCCAGTACCTGAAAAAGACGCTTTTTTCTTTTGAGGGCGCGTTCAACGTGGGAAAATCGCTTTTCAAGGTGTTTGCCGTCTCGTCAACGGCTTTTGTCATAATCCGCATGAACCTTCCCAAGATTTTGTACC
>JAFPYB010000013.1 GCA_017412405.1 Treponema sp.
ACACACGAACCATTTTTTTCATAGAAACCTCTTTTTTTGTGGTGTATAAATCGAAGAAAACACAGCAAACCAAAAATCGATTTTTTGTGTCTCCCATAGAAATTAATTGTATACCCATATGCGAAAAAACACAAAAAATTTGAGGAAATTGTTGGACGTGTCCGCCACCGCCAAACTATTCTATGAAACTTCTATTGATTTCAGATGTTTTTCAGAAAGCTGCGGGCGAAAAAGGTCCGCAAGCGAGGAGAAACATGAAAAAAATCCAGTTTTCAAAATCGGGAATGAAAATAATCATCATGTTGGTGATGATTCTGCTTTTTTTGATTCCAATCAGCTTGATAAAAGACTTGATTCATGACCGGCGTTCGTACCAGAGCGAGGCCGTGGACTCAATCATCCTGCCCCTGGGCGGGCGGTCCGAAATACTTGGTATTGTGGTGGCTCTTCCATACAAGGTCCATTCCACTTTCGTCGATTCCAAGGGGGTGAGCCGCACGGAGACCAGCACCGACTACATACTCTTTGCGCCCGATGTGTACGACCTTTCCGTGTCCGTCCTCCCGCGGTTTTTGAGCCGTGGGATTTTCAAGGTTCCTGTGTTCCAGGGGGAAATCGCCATGAACGCAAAGTTCTCTTCCTTTGATTGCTCCCACTACAAAATAGACGAGAGGGACTTGATGATGGACGAGGCAGTGCTAATGCTGGGCGTGTCGAATCCAAAGACTCTTTGCGCCCAGCCGTCAATCAGCGCGGATGGCGGAAAACTTTCAGTTTCTTCCATAAAATACGATTCCATATCGCCTTTTTCCACGACGGTGTATTTTTCCCTGCCCCTCGCCCGCATGGAAGACGGGCTGAACCTCACCGGCACGGTGAAATTCCAGGGAGGCGAGTCCATAAAGATTCAGCCTGTTGCGGCGGACAACGAAATCCGCATGGAGTCGTCGTGGGCTACCCCGAGCTTTTCGGGCGGCTGGCTTCCTTCCGAACGCAGCGTCAAAAGCGACGGCTTCTCCGCAGTGTGGAACATCGCGGGCTTGAGCACGGCTTTTCCCAAAAGCTGGCGGGCGGAGGAGAAAATCCGCGGCGAGTCGGTGGAAGTCTCTCTGATCACCCCCGTGGATACATACAAGAAGACCACGCGGAGCATCAAGTACGCGCTTTTGTTCCTGCTTGTCCCGTTCATCTCGATTTTCATATGCGAGATTTTCTCAAAAGTCCAAATACATCCGGTGCAGTATTGTCTTGTGGGGCTTGCCGACGTGATGTTCTACCTTCTTTTGCTTTCGATTTCGGAGCATCTTCCGTTCAACACGAGCTATGCCTTGAGCGCATTGTGTGTCTGCACGACTACCTTTCTCTATTCGGCGGCGATTTTTCATCGGTTCAAGTGGGGCGCGCTTTTGAGCGCAGTCCAGATGATTTCCTACGTGTTTTTGTACGGAACGCTCCAAGCGGAGGATTACGCGCTTTTGATTGGAAGCATCGGGCTTTTCATGGTCGTTGCCCTTCTCATGTTCATCACGCGCAAAATCGATTGGTACGACATCCGTTCCGGCGGGGTTGATGCGCTGCTGGAAGAAAAATAGGGTTTTCGGATTTAGTGGCTTTTGTTTTTTGAAAATTGCCAAGAGGTTGGCGGGAAAGGCTTCTTTGGGCTGAAATAAAACCGTCGCTTCTGGCAAAAAACCTCTTACACAAAAAATCACAATCTGCTACAATATGCGCAATAGTTGACAGAATGTTGCTGATTTCCTGTTGGTGCGATTCTGTCAATCGGTTGCCTAATCTTACAAAGAACGGTATTTTTGCTTCTTTCTATGCTCATGCGCGTCCTGCGCAGTTATAACGCAATCAAAATAATAGATGTGTTCGGAAAATGACAGTCTCATGGTTAGGTTCTCCGAACACGCCCATTCGCTAAACTACAAGGAGTTTTGTATGCCGAAGAATTTGTTTCAGGAAGTTGTGTTCACCATCATCATGGTTTTGTTTATGGTCTATGGAATGATTTGCTACAACATTGCGCTTGCCATGGGCGGCATGAAGAATGCGGTGTTTCTCGCTGCGTTCCACGAGCTTTTGATTATGGCTCCCATCGCCTTTGTGCTTGACATGTTGATTGCAGGTCCCCTGGCAAAGAAGGTCACGTTCTCGCTTTTTGACCCAAAGACTGACAAACCGCTTTTCATCGTCCTTTCCATTTCCATCTGCTCAATATGGTTCATGTGCCCGCTCATGAGCCTTGCCGCGACCCTGATTTTCAAGGGCGGCTTCCAGCGGGAGACTGTGAGCGTGTGGCTGGAGACGACGTTCATGAATTACCCGATGGCGGCATTCTGGCAGCTTTTGTTTGCGGGGCCGGTTGTGCGGCGCGTGGTGAGGCCTTTTGTTCAGGGAAAACGGCAAAAAATCGGCTAAAAAATAATTTGCGCATATCTCCTGTTTTCATGATATAATGGCAGCATATTTCCCATTGGCATTTGGCAGGAGATTTTTATGCTTCATCATTCCCCGGAATTTTTCAAGCGTCTTTTTGAGACTCTCGACAACAACTCTGTTCTCATGAGAGTTGAGAACGACGGAACGTATTTTCCCATTTGGTGCTCTGACGAGTTCTGCAAAATGATGGAGGGTACGGCGGACGACTTCATCAAGGCGGAAAACGGGGGGACGATGAACACTGTCCACCCGGACGACCGCGCCGCCGTCGCATACTTGTTCAAGAACCACGTCGCCCCCGACGGTACAAACAGCCTTACCATAAGAAAAACCACGCTGAAAAACCACGAGCTTTATGTGTGCATCCACTACGCATTCATTGAGGATGCTGGCGTTCAGTATGCGTACTGCTCGTATTTTGACGTGAGCGACTTGAAAGTGAGCCAAATCCGCACGGAAGTGATGTACAAGGAGCTGAACCGGGAGCTTGATGCCCTGGCCGACGAGAGCCTTGCCGCCCTCCGCTCCAATCTGACGAAGGGCGTGGTGGAGAGCGTGAAGGGAACCGAGTTGTACGACTGCGACAAGGTGGGTGTCCCCATCGAGGAGCTTTTCAATACGCGCCTTGCCAATATGCCCATTGCCTCGGATAGGGAGAACTACCTGAAAACATTCGACTTGGAGACGCTCCGCCAAAAATACTACAGAGGCGAGGGGGTTACGTCCCTTGTCATTTTCTCGCGAAGGCAGAGCGGGCGGCAGTGTTTCATCAAGTATTCGGCATCCATGAGGAAGGATCCTGTGACCGGGGACGTGATTGTTCTTGGAATAGAGACCGAGTACAACAACCAGCGGGTCACTGAGGTGTTGACCAACAAGGTGCTTTCAAAGCAGTACGACATGGTTTGCTACATTGTGAACGGGAACTACGGCGTTGTCATAGGCGACGAGGCGAACATCAAGAAAGGAAGCATCTTCCCGCACGAACGGAACGGAAACTACGAGAGCTATCTTGAGAATCGGGTCTATCCTGTCATTGCAGGTACTTCTTCTGAACGGGCGGCCATCCATGACGCTTTGCGTCCGGAGAGAATCAAGAAGGAGCTTGATACGAACGACTCTTATGCGGTGGATGTGGCGTGTGCCATAGACGGGGAGGTGTTCAACAAGCGGTTCATGTTCTACGTTGTTGACCGCGAGGCTGATTTTTACCTTCTTCTAAAAAGCGACACCACCGAGCTTATCCGCAAGCAGCAGGAGCAGAACAAGCGGCTTTCAGACGCTCTCGCCGAAGCAAAATACGCCAACGAGGCTAAGAGCACGTTCCTTTCAAACATGAGCCACGACATCAGAACGCCCATGAACGCAATCATCGGATTCACTACGCTGGCCCTCCAAAGCCAGAAGAGTCCCGAGAAAATCTCTGAGTACCTCGGGAAAATCCAGGTGTCGTCGAACCATCTTCTTTCCCTCATAAACGATGTCCTTGAAATGAGCCGCATCGAAAGCGGAAAAATAGAGCTGGACGAGCAGCCTTGCAATCTGCCTGAAATCCTCCACGACCTGAACACAATCATCATCGCCCAGGTGGAGTCCAAGCAGCAGGAGCTTCACATGGACGCTCTCAACGTGACGGACGAGAACATCCTTTGCGACCGTCTCCGTCTGAACCAAGTGCTTTTGAACCTTCTTTCCAACGCTGTCAAATACACGCCGAACGGCGGAAAAATCAGCGTGAGGATTGCGCAGGTGGGCGAGGCGAGCGAATCTTCTCCTTCTGAGCGCAGGGCATTGTACGAGATACACGTCAAGGACAATGGAATTGGAATGTCCCCCGCCTTTGCCGAGCATGTGTTTGAGGCGTTCGAGCGGGAAAAGACCTCCACGGTGAGCGGCATCCAGGGGACTGGGCTTGGCATGGCAATCACCAAGAAAATCGTTGACTTGATGGGCGGCACAATCCGCGTGGAGACGTCGCCTGGGAAGGGCAGCGAATTCATTGTCCGCGTGTCCTTCAGGCTTTCCGGCGAAAAAAAGGCGAGGCCAAAAATCGTGGAGCTGCACAATATCCACGCGCTTGTGGTGGACGACGATTTTGACACCTGCGACAGCACCACAAAGATGCTGGCGCACATGGGGCTTAGGCCTGAGTGGACTCTTTCTGGGAAGGAGGCCGTTCTCCGCGCAAAGCAGGCCAAGGAGATGGGCGACGGCTACGGTGTGTTCATAATCGATTGGCGGCTGGAGGATTTGAACGGTATTGAAGTGGCACGTAGGATTCGTGAGGTGCTGGGCGAGGATACGCCGATTCTTCTCATGACGGCCTACGATTGGCCTTCAATCAAGGACGAGGCTCTGAGCGCGGGCGTGAATGCGTTCTGCTCCAAGCCGCTTTTCATGAGCGAGCTGCACCGTTCCCTTGAACGGGTGATTGGTAGCGCGGAAGAAGATAAAATCGAGGACGGCGTGGCGGAAAATGAGCCTGGCGCAGAGTCCTTCGAGGGACACAGGCTTCTTTTGGTGGACGACATGGACGTGAACCGCGAGATTGCCACCATGCTTCTTGAAATGCACGGATTCATCATTGAACAGGCTGTGAACGGAAAGGATGCTGTGGAAAAAGTGGTGAATGCTGATGCGGGCTACTACGACTGCGTTCTCATGGACATCCAAATGCCGGTCATGAACGGGTACGAGGCTGCAAAAGCAATCCGCTCCATTCCAGACGCTGACAAGGCCGGGATTCCAATTGTGGCGATGACGGCGAACGCCTTTGACGAAGACCGCAAGCACGCGCATGACTCGGGCATGAATGCGCACATTGCAAAGCCAATTGATGAAGTCAAGGTCATAGAAGTTCTCAAGACCCTTGTGGGGTAGTGGGGAACATGAGTTTTGCGAAGCAAAAACTCGCAGAAGTTCTCAAAGCGAATCTTCTGATTTTTCTCCACTTCGACTACGCTCGGGGCAGGCTATTCCGCCTACGCTTCAGTCGAAATTATGCAAAAACTGATTTCCGTGGTGCCGTCTTGACGGAGATTTTCAATCGGCGTACAATTTTGCTGCTATGAAAAGTGCCGACGCTTTGGAAAAAATAC
>JAFPYB010000075.1 GCA_017412405.1 Treponema sp.
CGACTGGTGCGCTTGCCTTTGAAATTGATTACGAGGAAAATCTGCTTGAACTATGCGATGAACTCAATCAAAGAAAATGGCATCCAGGCGCATGCAACTGCTTCATCGTGGAAAAGCCCATTAAGCGCGAGATTTTTGCAGCCCCGTTTAAAGACCGAATCGTTCACCACATTTTAATTGATGCGCTGAATCCGTGCTTTGAAAGATTTTTTATAAAAGACAGTTTTGCCTGCCGCACGGGAAAAGGAACGCTTGCCGCCATAAAACGCCTTGCGTATTTTGTGAACAGTGCGACGGAAAACGGCAAAAAAAGTGCGTATATTCTGAAACTCGACATAAAAGGCTATTTTATGAGCATACCCCGAAATCTTCTGTACGAAAAACTGGAGCGGTTTATTGAAAGCAAGTACCGCGTCTTTCTATATGAAAAAAACGAAACGAAGGAGCAGAACAAGGCGCACAAAGGCGACTGGATTTTTGAAATCAAAGAAATTGAAGATAAAATCGGCTTTGTAAAATACCTTGCAAAAGAAATCGTGTTCAATGACCCCACAAAGCAGGTGAATTTTAAAAGCCCCAAATCTGCATGGAACGGACTTCCGCGCGACAAATCGCTTTTTACGGCGAAGCAAGGCTGCGGGCTTCCGATTGGAAACCTCACGAGCCAAGTATTCGCCAACTTTTTCTTGACCGAATTTGACCATTACATTAAGCACACGCTCGGTATAAAACGCTATGTGCGCTATGTGGACGACTTTGTTATTGTGCATGAAAGCAAGAGTTATCTCAAATATCTGATTCCGAAAATCCGCGCATTTTTAAAAGATGAACTTGCCTTGACGCTCCACCCCAAGAAAATCTACTTGCAGGAAGCACAAAGGGGAGTGCCGTTTTTGGGCGCGTTCATAAAACCGAACTTGATTTTGGCGGGCAGACGGGTTCAGAAGAATTTTGTGCAGAAAATGCAAGCCTACGAACGCCTTGCCCGCGACCACAAGCCGACCAAAGAAGAAAAAAATGCGATTCTTGCAAGCACCAATTCGTACCTCGGCATTCTGCGCCAGTACAAATCGTGGAAACTGCGCGTTGCGGTGCTGAAAAAGCACTTTGCGGAGCAGCTTTCAAAACATTTTGGATTAAAAAAAGACGCGCTAAAACTTGAGAAAAAGAAATGGAAATAGTGTATACTATCTTTATCCTGTTCGTTGAACGGGAAATCTATTTTTATGGAGGAAATGCACATGAAGCATTTCAAGAAACTGGCACTTGCCGCGTGCGCGGTACTTGCCTTTGGATTTGCTGCTTGCTCGTCTGGTGATGACAGTTCAAGCAACAACAATAACAACACCAACGGAAATGGCGGCACGACTTACATCGGCACGAAAGCCCCCAGCGAAGCCAAAGCCGTAGGCGACATCGTGTTCAGTGACGGAAGCGCAACGCCGTATGCAAGCGATTTGACGCTCACTGACGACCAAAAAGCAAAGGCAATCGCCGTGATTTTCTATGTGGGAACGGAACTGAACAGCGGAGACGACACCACCACGAGCCGCACGCTTGGCGTGGGCTTGGCTCACAACAAGAGCGGGCTTGCATGGTGCACGAACAGCGCGAATGCCTACAGCAAGAACATCACCACGATTCAGTGCCCTGCAAGCGGAAGCGCGGGTGCGCTCACCTTTACGGGCGACAAGAACGGAAGCGACAACCTTTCGCAAATCGGCACATTCTTGGCAAGCAACAGTAGCACCGATGACACCGCGACTGCTGATAACTACCCCGCGTTCTACTTTGCCAAGAACTACGCAAGCGACTGGTACCTGCCCACGATTGCGGAACTGTTCCAGATTTGGAAGAGCAAGGAGACCGTGGACGCGGCAAGCAAACTATGCGGCGGCTCTGAATTTGGTTCAGATGTATACTGGTCGTCGTCCCAGTACGCTTCCCCCGATCTTCGCGCGTGCAACCTCGATTTCAGCAGTGGGGGCTGGTACAACAACGGCAAGAGCGTCACAAACAAATCTGTTTGCGCTGTCCGGGCTTTCAACTAGCGCATAAGCAAAGAAACACAGCCAACGGCGGCAAGGCGGCTTCCAGCACGGGGGCTGCCTTTTTTGTGCGGGTTCGCCCCGAGCGGGCAGTTGGTTCTTGGCTTTGGACTTGTTGCTCTCTCGGGCTTGGGCGCGGCTAGTAGTGCAGGCCGAATCCTATTGAAGTCTCGTACTCGCTGTAGTCGTCGCTCCTCCAGTCCTTGTTGAAGAACGGAATTACGCGGCTCAAATCGTAGCCGAAACTCGCCCTGAGCTGTATTCCCTTCCAGTGCAGCGGGTATATGATGATTTCGCCGCCCATGGTGAAAAATCCGTCGGCAAGATTCATGTCCGTGTCCGCCGCCTTGTTGTCGAACAACGCCAGCGACGTGAACGGCCCCGCCTGCACCTCCATGTCGAACATCCTCAGCCAGGTGATTTTCTGGAAGCTGGGCAGGTCCTCCCAGTATATTCTGGTGATTTTGAAGGGCACGTCCACGCTTGCCACGAACCCGTTCTTTGACACGGTGCTTTTCCTGTCCGTGAAGCCGCGGGTGGCAAAATACGGCTTGTCGTACACTCCACGGAGCCGTTCCCCGAAATATTCTGTGGTGTTGGACGCGTAGAAGGCGAACACATCGAAAAAAATCCCGAACTCAAAGGAACGCTCGTCGTCGAACTCGAAGATGAACGCCTTGAATCCGCGGGCCTCGGCCTTCGCCTCGTACACGGTGTTGTCGTTGGTGAAGTTGCGTCCGAATTTCGTGTTCACGGCTATGTCGAACCCGTTCCTGAGATTCTTTATCCAGCCCACGCGCCCGAATGTGATGTCAATTCCGCCGAAAAGCTCTCTTTTAAGGAGCAGGTCCGAGTGGTCCGAGCTGTATGGCGACCAGGCCAGAGAGAAATCGACGAACGGGGAGACCTCTAGGTTTCCGAACTTCTCCGTCGTGAGCGTGGTGATGGGAAAGGAGAGCTTGTCGTACTCCACTAGGAATGTCTCTTTGTCAACGATTGTCGTGCGCCCGTCGTAGTCCTCAACGTCCTCGTCAATATAACGGAAGAATTTCTGGCGGAATTCGTTCACGATTTTGACCCTTCCGGCGGAAAACGCGAGGGCAAGCCCCGTGGACAGCTTCCATGCGGGGCTGTCGTCACCGGGGGAGTAGGTGATTTTGTGGTCGTTGAGCCACAGGGAGTCCAGCACGGCGAGGCGGAACGGATAGTTGTAGCTCACCGCCGCCCCGAATTCGTTCTTGTCGAAGCTGCCGTCCGGCTTTGTCTTGGCGCCGTAGCTCAAGTCCGCGGAGAAATCCTCCAGCGTGCCGAAAAAATTCGTGTCCTTAATCTTGAGCTTCACGCTGAAGCCCTCGCTGGAGCTGTACTTGGGGTAGGGCAGCACGACCAGGTGCTTTGAGTCCTCCGTGTATATTCTGACCGACACGTTGGACACCATGCCGCTTTCGTCGGCTAGAGATTCCTCGTATTCAAGCTCCACGGTCTCAAAAGCGCGCAGGCTCTCAATCTGCGACTTTATGCCGTCAAGGTAAGACTCAAGCTCCTCGATGGAGGAGAAAACACGTTCCCTGTCGATTTTGACTTTTGTGGAAAGCGCATATTCCTTTGTTTTCCTGTCCATCTCGTATTCCACCGAGGTGATTCTCAGCGTCTGCGCCTCCTGGGACGCGGCGGGGGCAGTGGCGAAAAAAAATGCTGGCAAAAGGAAATAGAGCGCAAGAGTCGCTTTTGTTCGTGACATAGTCTTTCCATTCTACCAAAAAAGCGAAGAATATCATATGGGAACACCAAAAACTTTTTTTGTTGGAGCGTTCCAAGATTCCCATACGCTTTTTTTGAATTGATTTTTTTGGGAGAAATGCCGAAAATTAACTGTACATATGGAATCAATGAATTTATCCCGCAGTTATTTGGAGACTCTTTCGTCGGCTGACCTCATCAAGCTTGCGGATGAGCATGGAATCGACATCCCCGACGACTTGAACCGCCGGTTCATCATCGGGGAGCTTCTTGAAATTTCAGAGGAAATGGGGAGTGAGAAACACTCCGAGATGCAGGAAGTGGATTCCCCCGAAGACGAGACGGGCTTTCTTCCGCTGTCATACAACGAGACCGAAATCGATGTGGTCTTGAGAATCCCCGCCTGGGCGTACGTGTGGTGGGACATAAGCGAGTCCGATTTCAAGAAGGCGACAGAGAATCCCGATTTCAAGAATTTTGTGCTCCGGCTCTCATATTTTGATTCCCCCGAAACCAACGTGCCGAAAGAAAGTTTCGACATTCAGATTTCGCTGGAGGATAGGGAAAAATTCGTGCTTTTGTCCGCGGACAAGAAATTTTTCAGGATAGATTTGGTTGCTCTTTTCGATGGCAAGGACAGCGACAATCTTGCGGTCTCCAAAAAAATGGAGATTCCGTCTGAAAATCGTCTCGCGCTCATTGCCGTTCCGGGGCGCGAGCTTGACATCCCGGAAATCGCGAGGATTTCGGGGATGGAGCGGCTTTTGAAATCGCATTACAACAATTATCGCCAGTCGTTTGCGGAGTGAAAAATGTCTAAGAATCTGGGTTTACTTCTCGTTTGCTCTCAGCCGTATATCCGCCATGTGTCGGATGCATCGAAATATACCGAAGAGAACGGAATATTGTTCGATTCAATATCGAACGTGTATCTTCCGCTCTTGAACTTGTTCAATTCCCTGGACGGCGAGAACATTGACTTCAAGGTGTCCATGGTCATTCCGCCGGTACTCACCACGCTTCTCCTTGATTCGGAGGTTCAGGCGCAGTACATGGACTATCTGGAGAAGCGGATTCTCCTGGGGCACAAGGAAATCCAGCGTCTTTCATCCGATGCGCGGCTTCTTGCCAACGCCAAGCGCGAGCTTTTGAAGGCGGAGAAGGACAAGGAGGATTTTTCTGTCAGGTACAAGGGAAACCTTGTCCTTGCGTTCGCGGAACTTTCGCGCAAGGGCAGGATTGAGCTTCTTGCCACGACCGGAACCGACGTGTACCTCCCGCACTACGGCGACATGACCGAAATCGTGAACGCGCAGGTTGAGACGGGGCTTTTTTCTTTCAGGAAGACGTTCAACGAATTTCCCTCCGGCTTCTATCTTCCGCATTTGGGCTACTCGAAGGGGCTTGACAAGGTGCTCAAGTCCTACAATATGCACTACACGGTGCTTTCGGCAAAATCGCTCCTTTTCTCAGATTCGGAGTGCGCGAAGGGCGTGTTCTATCCCTACAAGTTCGCGGACAGCACATTGTCGTTCCTTGCTGACGATTTTGATTCGGACAAGGAGCTTTCAAGGTTCATGGAAAATTCCGTGTACAAGAACAATGGGCGCGACATAGGATATGAGATTTCCGCCGATGCGCTTTCAGACATAATTTCCGAGAGCGGCGCGCGCGTTTCCACGGGCTTCCGCTACTGGACAAAGGACGACGGCGTGTACGACGAGGAAGCGGCGTTCAAGCAGGCCGAGAAGGATGCCCGCATTTTCCTCAAGAACAAGAACGAGCGGCTTTCCCGTGCCGAGGAGCTTGTGGGCGACGACGTGAGCATGGTGAGTGTCGTTCCCCTGGAGCAGTTGCGCCGTTTCTGGTGCGAGGGCATCAAGTTCATAGAGTGTGTCCTGCGCCTGTGCGGGTCGGAATTCGGTGTTTCAAGCGAAAAATGCGCGACACTCACGAAGAAGCAGTTCAAGATGATGCGTGTCCAGCCCTATTCCTGCTCGGGTGAGGACGATTTGAGCGACCGGCTTCTGGACGGAACGAACGCGTGGCTTTTGCGCTATTCCAGGAAGATGTGCCGCCGCATGATTGATATTTCAGGGCGGTTCCCCAACGAGACCGGGCTTAAAGTGCGCCTTTTGAACATCGGCTCCAGGGAGCTTCTGCTTGCCATGAGCAGTTCCCTTGCCGAGATGATTCATGACGGAAATTTCGGCGACTATGCGGAGCGAGAGTTCCAGAACTGCATCCGCTCGTTCACCATAATGTACGATGCGCTTGGCTCCAACACTGTGAGCACGGAATGGCTCACCAATTTGGAGAAGAAGCATCCGATTTTTCCGTGGATGAATTTCAGGATTTTCTCCCCCAAGAACACGCTTAAAAAATAGTGGCGTTTGTTTCATGACGATTTTTTCCCGTGCAGCTTGCACGGGATTTTTTTTTCAACTCAATGCCTGAATCGCTTGATAAGCATTTTCCTAGTTCTTTGTGGTTGGTCTTGGGGTTGCGTTGAGCTTGTTCATGTCGGTGATTCGCTGCTTGGATTCGAGGAATCGTCGTGCTGCGACTTTTGCCTCAAGGGCCGGCTCGTAGGTAATCGACATCTGCTTGTCCATCGCGGCCTCAATCGCGATGTCCCAGTGGGCAATCGCCTCCTCGTATTCGCCCTGTGCGTAAAGCTTGAGCCCCTGGATATAATTCTCGTCGATTTTCTTCTGGAGGTTTCCGCGGATTCGCGCTTTTCCCGGAAGCTTTGCCTTTACCGAGCAGCTGATGTGGTTCACCGGGTTTGCGGACGACGTGAGGTCGAAGGTGTAGTTTATGCCCACTTCCACGCGCTTTAGCTCGAAGGAGCTTCCAATGCTTATGCGGGGGCTTCCGCCCTGGATGCAAAGGCCTGCATCGATTTTGCAGAAACTTGCCACGGTGAATTCGCCGCCCAGCGAGGCGGAGAATTTTTCGCTGGAGCCTATGTTCTGTATGTTGATTGGTTTCTTGAAATCTACGGTGACGAGGATGGGCTTTATGATGCGGTATGCTGCGCCCAAGCTGAGCCGCGTGGGGAGCGGGTCGTCAAGTCCCACCGATTTTCCGAACCCGGTGAGCGAAACGCCCACGTTGTTCAGCGCGGCACCCACGCGCAGGTTCGGCTCGCGGCTGGCGAAATTTTTCATCACGTTGAAGCGGACCACCACGCCGCCGTCCACCATGAGTCCCAGCGCCGACTGGGAAAGTCCCGAGCCATCGATTATTTTGTCCGTGTCGTTGTCGGTGTAGTCCGGCACGTTGCGCCACGCCGCGCGGAAGTTTCCGCCCACTGCGACACCCTTGAAGTAGTAGCCCGCCTTGAAGTTGTACGACATGTTCGCGGTGACTGCCGTTTCGGAGTAGTAGTTTCCGGCAACCTTGTCGCCGAAGTAGTTGTATTCGGTGAAGGGGACGTAGAAGCAGCGCAGCTGCCCGCCGTAGCCCAATTGCCCGCGCCTTCCGGTGGCGGCTATCGTTTCCATTGCGGAGTCGCCAATCCACGCGTTGTGGAACACGGCGGCTTCCGACGATTCGAGGATTGCGCTGGCGGCAGGGTTGTAGTCGAAGAAGGAGATGTCGTCGCACAGTGCCGTTCCCGCGCCGCCCAAGCTTTCCACGCGGGCGCCGGACGGAATGTTGAACGAGCGGAAGGACGTGAGACCCTCGTTGTCGTCCACAAGTCCCTCGAACGCCTCCGCCATGCCCGCGGCCGCCTGGGTAAGCTCAAAGGCTGCGGCGCGGAACGGAATGAGAAAAATCAGCATTGAAACAATGGACAGTCTCGGAAATCTTGTGTTTTTCCGAGCACGCCTGATGGCGGACAGTATTTTTTTCATGGCTCTTGCAATTATCGGCACGGAATGTGGAAAATCATCAGTATGTGGCTTTGAAAACTGGTGTTTCCAAAGCTAAACAGGACAGGAAAAAATTCCGAGAATGAAGAGTAAAAATTTTTACTTTTTGTTGCGGTCTTTCTTGTGAAAAAACTCATTCGGCTTGTTTTTGCGCTTCTTCTCTTCCTTTTGCTCGCGCCCCTTCCGGCGGATGAGGACAACGTGCTGTCCCTGGAGGAAATTGACGAGCTTATCGAAAACACCGAATACAACCGTGCGCTCTACGAGGTCGCAGTCTACATGGAGACGTTCCCCGACGATTTTGACAATGCCCAGCTCCGCGTGCAGCGGATTTTGAGCGAGCGACTCACATACAACATCATGTCGGAGGAACTTGTTGACACTCTGGAGGAAATTTCCAACGACGAGAACGAGGAGGGCCTGAGCGACGAGGAACTCATTGAGCGCGACGAGCAGACGTTCACTATGATTAGCGGCATCGAGGAAAAGGAGCGGCGGCAGTCCAAGGCGCAGAAGGAGTTCACGAACCAGGCCCGGCGCACGATTTCAATGGGATTCTACATCAGGCAGTACAACAGAATCATGAACCTGGGAAAGAGCCTGAGCGACGAAGGTCGGCTCAGGGAATCAATCATGCGCTACAAGTCCGGGCTAAGCTCAATCGTTGTGGAAAGCGGCCACGACAAGATTTTCTACTTTGACGATGAGGGGCTTCCGCTGGAGCTTCCCATCGACTACAGCGAAGTCATGATTGGGGACAAGGATATTGATTCCGCCGTGAAGGAAATCATCGGCGTGCAGGAAGACCCCGACCGAACAGTGACGAGCGGACGGGTCTACGAATTGATGAAGGATTTCGACGCGCTCTACGAACGGTGTGAAATCGCCTACGACAATTTTGTTTCTGCGTGCGAGGCCAACGACGGCGAGCGTGCCGAGCGGGAATACGAGGTGCTTCGCTCTTCTCTTGGAAGCTTTGTGCGGATTCGCAACGGGCTTTTGGAGTGCGCGACGGAGCTTGAGCGAATCAGTGCGATTGCCGTTGACGCGGTCAAGAAAAAATACGACGTTGAGCACAACGATGCCGACGTTAGCAACTTGTACATGTCGTATGCGGCGAATTTCCTCAAGGGCGACCCGGAGGTTCCAGAGACGGGCGTTGTGAGCGCGATGGACATGAACCTTGCCAAGTGGATTGAGGCGTTGAAGGTGGCGGTGGAGTCCCAGGCCGACAATGCTCTGGCGTATGCGGAGCGCACTCTTCCCGCTGAATCGCTTTTCGCCGACGAGACGCTCTTTGCGCCTGTCATGCGGACTGTGGGCGCAATCGAGAAAATTGCGCCGATGGGCGACGGCTTCCAGTCGGTTTACGGCGAAATCGACACTGTTTCTGGAAAGAAACTTGACGCGGAACTTTCCACACTTTCTTCTTCTCTTGATTTTGCATCCCGTTTTGCGGCAGAGGTGAACGTCGCGCTCCAAAACGCGCAGATTCTTTCTGCACAGAAGATTTTTGAGGGCGACGACATAGACGCGCAGATTGAAACCGCCATGCGCTTTGAGGAAATCCTCGACACGGCTTCCGCCCAGGCGCCTGAGTTCATCGGCGCGGAGCAGGTGAGGGAGAACCAGTATTTTGCCCGCGGACAGTCCGTGCGCGAGAAAGGCAGCGGAACAATCTCCTATGCGGACAAGATGCTTGATTTCAGGAGCGACATTGATTACTACGGTGCGCTCAGGCAGCGGAACATATCCCAGGCGCAGGAACGCGCCGGGGAAGTTTGGGCCAAGATTGCGGGCGTATTCGCCAAGAAGGGGGTGGAGACGAAATCGGGCTACGACAAGAATTATGCCCAGTCCCTTGACATCATGAACGGAACGAACGAAACGGGCTTGAACGAGAACAACATGGACACGGAGAACGAAATTGTCATCAAGAACGCCCGCGGCGCATACCAGAACGCCCTGGGCCTGAACGAGACAATCAGCGCGTTCGAGAACGATGTTGCCGCATGGAACCGCGCGCTTTCTCGCGGCCAGCGGTTCGCATCCACCGACCAGAACCTGAAGGACGCGATTTCAAGCCTTGAGGCGACAAGCCGCGGACTTTCCGAGCTAAAGGCGAAGAACTCGGCTCTTCTTTCCGAGGCGGAGCGTCGTGCCAGGGAGGCGGCGCGGCTCATTGAAAGCGGAAAGAGCCATTACCGGCTCATGGAGCGCAGCGCGAACAACTTTGACTACGACGAGTCCAGCAACCAGTACGAGCAGGCTCTCAAGGACTACTACGAGGCGTTGGACTACCAGTACTCCGAGGAGCTTGTGCGCCTCATCACGGAACTCAACACCCTCCGAAGCCGCGTGCGCGAAATCGAGGTTGACGAGGCGTTGGCTCAGGTAGAGTCTCTCAAACGCCAGGCGAACGAGCACATCTTCAACGGAAACTACACTCCGGCCGTTGCGCTCTTGAACCAGGCCAAGAACCTCCTTGCCAAGAAGAACATCGACCCTGATACTGAAATCGAGGAGCTGCTCCTGATAATCAAGGATATCCAAAAATCCGTCAAGGAACGCACGCTCTCATTGCAGCACCCGCACTACGCGGAGCTGTCCCGCTCTCTGGACGAGGGGCACAAGGATTACGACACTGGTGTTGACCTCAAGAAGCGCGGCGACCAGTCCGCCGCCAGGGAGAAGTTCGAGGCGGCTAAACTGAGCGTGAACAATGTCCTGAACGAGCAGCCGTACAACGACGAGGCCCGCGACATCCTGTTCAAGACCGAATACGAGCTGAACCCGGGCGAATCGTTCAGGACGCAGTTCTTCGAGCCTAAGTTCCGCGAGGCGGAGAAAGAGAAGGACCTTGACACCCTCAGGGACCTTGAGAAGTTCATTCCGGACTATCCGGGACTCAAGGCTCTCATAGCCCGGATTGAGAACGAGCAGAACGCCCGGGCGCAGGTTTTGAAGAAGCGTGTTGACCCGACGGCGAAATCTGCCGCAAGCGACGCGGCGCAGACCGCAGAGGCGAACCGTCTTGCCCAGGAAGCCCAGCGGATTTATGCGTCTGCCAACGGAAACGAGGAGCGCATGGCGGAGGCATTGCGCATAGCTAACCAGGCCCTCGTCATAGACTCAAAGAACGCAGTTGCGCTTCGCGTATCAAGCGCAATCCGACGTGCGCGGGCGACTGTGGCCGATGCACCGCTCACCGTGGCACAGACACGTCTTTTGACGGCGGCTCGAAACTTGAGGAACTCGGCACCGGAAAAAGCTCTCGAATACATGCAGCAGCTCATGTCGAACCCGAGCGCGAGCCGCAACACGGAAGTGAAAAAACTCTACGAGCAGATTCAGCGTCGTTTGGGCAACTAGGAGCGCGGGTATGAGAAAGATTCTTTTTGTGTGCGCAATTACATGGCTTTTCTCGATTGCGGCTGGGGCGGCCGATGCACCGTATTCTGTGACGGAAGGATTCTTCTGGGAATACGAGGCCCAAGTGTCGTCCACCGATTCGTACTTCCCCACATCGGCGCGGAGCCGGACGAGCGGAAACAGCTTTGTCTTTTTTCAGGAAGTCGATTCAAACAAGAAAGAAATTTCAATCAGCATGATAAAGAACGACGGTTCGCCCAAGCGGATTTTGGGCCCGTTCCGCTATTACCGAAAGGATGTCCCGACGATTTATTCGGCGGCAGTCTCCAACTCGGGCACAATCGCCGTATCCGTTGTGAAATCAACATCCGCGTCCAACGGAATCCTTCAGGTCTACACAGTTTCTGAGGACGGGGAGATTTTGAATCAGTTCGACTTCACGGACGAGGACAAGCTTGTAACATCTTCCATGCTGTATGCCTCAAGCTCAGGCGGCTTCACCATGTTCGTGTCCTTCGGCTCGGGCATTTCTGATGCGCGTCTTTCCACGTTCTCGATTTTCTACACGGATTCCGCGAACGGGAAGGATTGGGGCAAGCTCAGGGGGTTTGCGCCGTCTGCCGGAAAAAAGAACCCGTACACGCCGTTCCTTGCCCAATATGGCGGCACGGACATTGTGGCGTTCGAGGCGCAGGAGGAGCAGACCGAGGAGCAGAAGGGACTGAACTATCCGCAGATTTTCTCCTCGGTGCGAAGCGGCGGAGAGTGGGGCGACGTCAAGCTCCTGACGAACGCGAACACGGTCATTGAGAAGGGAAGCGACTACAAATTCTACAAGAACTACCGCCCCTCCATATTCTCCGACGGGACTTCCATCAAGGTGGCGTGGGAGCGCATTGTCCCGGATTCTGCCAAGGCGAACATCTTTGTGGCGGACTTGGCCCGCGACGGAACGGTTCAGGACAAGGAATCCGTGGTGAATTTGAACGACAATACGGCCGTGGATGCGCGCCGCCCGCTCATGTTCTCATATAATGGAAAAGTCCACTGTCTGTGGTTCGACGACTCTCGAACCATGAACGTGAACAACGTGCAGATGGCGTATGCGGACGAGGGCGGCTGGAAAACGCTAAAATCCCTTCCTGAGCGGCAGAACAAGACAGTTTCCAGCGCGTTTTCATGCCCTTCGATTTTCATGCGCGGCGGTCGGGAAATCATCACGCTCTACTACCAGAAGCAGGTTGCATCTGGCGAGAACAGAATTTTCTTTCTTGACCGGGACAAATCAGTGGGCAAAGTCGGTTTCCAGGCAAAGAACTTTACGCTTGGAAAACATGCCGACAAGAAAAAGCCCGCCCTGAACGTGGTGATGCCTCAGGATGCCTCGGGAATCGAAGGCTACCAGATTGCGTGGACGACGGAAGCGACGCACTCGTTCTTGGACAACGACACGTTCCACGGAGCTTCTGACGTGTCGTTTCAGGCAAGCATTCCCGATTGGCTTGAATACAACCGCATAAAAGGCTCTGTCGCCGGGGAGCCTTTTGTGGAGGAGGAGCTTTCTGCCGCGCCGAACAAAGACCAGAGGTGGTACTGCCATGTCCGCGCGAAGGACGGTGCCGGGAACTGGTCGGACGTTTCCACGATGGAATACTACTACGACGTGACCCCGCCCCGTGCGCCAAAGAACGTGCGCTTTGCCACGGATGCATACGGATTCGCGTCATCAAATTTTGTTCTCTTTGAGTGGCAGAAGGACGATGCCGACGACGACATTGCAGGCTATTCCTACGAGTTTGCCCTTGTGGGAAGCCTTGAGAAAAAGTACCAGACGCGGAGCGGACGGCTCATGGTGTCCGCAAGCGAGGCTCGGAGCGCGGTCCAGAGGCTGAACGGCCGGTACTCGCGAAGTCGGGGGAAAACGCCCGACAAGAAGATAGATTCACAGAAGCCCAGTCATTTTTTTGAGCAGGAGCGGAAGAACGGCGTGTTCGTGTTCAACGTCATCGCAGTGGACGACGTGGGGCTTGCAAGCGAAGTTGCCAAGGTCGTCGTCATATTGAACAAGTACAAGACCAAGACCGAAATCACCGATGTGACGGTGGATGTGGACGACATGGGCGGATACAATTTCGTCCTCAAGGGGAACGAGCTTTTGTACGACGGGGACGTGACCGACGTTGTGGTGACGGACGAGCAGGGAAACAGGACTGTGTTCTCAAAATCTTCGGGCGATTTTTTCATAGACGAGGACACTGACGGCGAGGACAGCGAGACAATCCGAGGCATCAGGATAATCGACTTGAAGCCGGGAACATACATCGTTTCCATTAGGCATACGGAAAAGGGCGAAATCGCATTCAAAAAGAAGATTATGCTCACCCAGTCGGGCACGATAAAGTTTGAGCGTGATTTCAGTCTTGCGCCTTTGTGGCGTTTGCGGGACGAGGCGGCGGCA
>JAFPYB010000076.1 GCA_017412405.1 Treponema sp.
GCAGGAGGCCGCCGTCAGCGAGCGCAGGCGGGCTGGAATGAGCAACAGGACGTTGCGAATGGAAGCCGCGGTTCAAGTCCGCTCGTCTCCAAAAGTCCGCAGCAATGCGGATTTTTTTTCCCCAGAACAAAGCCACGCAGCAAGAACCGCCTTCCGTAGCGAGCGCGCAAAAACGCAAGCAGGTGCGCCGCGATTTTGCGAAAAGGCGGCAGGAGGCCGCCGTCAGCGAGCGCAGGCGGGCTGGAATGAGCAACAGGACGTTGCGAATGGAAGCCGCGGTTCAAGTCCGCTCGTCTCCAAAAGTCCGCAGCAATGCGGATTTTTTTTGCCCAGAACAAAAATCCTGCATTGTGGTACAATGAATCTTGTGGAGGGCACATGAATCAGCATCAACTCACCTTGATTTTAACCTGCATTGCGGGAATCACGTTCATTGCGCAAATCGTTTCAATTCCGTTCAGAAAGAAGCGGCTCACGGAAAAAAGCGGAAATCTCGTCATGCCGCTGGAGAACACAAGCCCGGCGCGCATCGTCGCCGTAATTGCACTGTGCGCCGCAATAATCGCGCTCGTTCCGCTCAAGCAATTCGCGCTATGGATTTGCGCCGTCATTCTCCTTGCCGCCCTTCTTGGCGAAAATTTCGCAATCAAGGAAGCCTGCACCACAGGACGCTCCGGCATATACGAGAACGTCATCGTCCTCGGAACGAACATCATTTTCTTCGACGACATTTTTTCGCTGCCCACCCTCGCCTACGAGAACGACAGCGACACAGTAATGGTTGACCGCCAGTCGCTCCAAGTCATGAAGAAGGACAACACGAACGCGACGCTGGTGTTCGAGTCACAAGAAACCCGCGAATCGGCCGTCGCCGCCATTTTAAAGCTGCGCCCAAACCTGAACCCGGAGGCAAACTCATGAACGTTGCCGAAATAAAGCCCCTCGATGTGGCAAACGGGCTTGGCGTGCGCGTCTCGCTCTTCGTCTCAGGATGCCGCAACCGCTGTAAGGGCTGCTTCAACGAATGTGCGTGGGACTTCTCCTACGGAACGCCCTTCGACTCCGCCACTGAAGAGCGTCTCATCACGCTCTTGGCATCCCCCCACGTTGCTGGACTTTCCGTCTTGGGCGGAGACCCATTTGAGGAGGAGAACCAAGCGGTTCTGGCCCCGTTCCTGGAAAAAGTAAAATCAATCTACCCCCAAAAAAACATTTGGTGCTGGACAGGCTATATCTACGAGACCGACCTGAAAAATCCCCTGGGAAAAAAACACACCACATTCACCGACCGTATGCTTTCGTGCATCGATATTCTGGTGGACGGTCCTTACATAGAAGCGGAACGCGACTTAACGCTGGATTTCCGCGGCTCCAGGAACCAACGGATTCTCAATCTCCGCGAAATTTCCGCTTGAAAATCGCAAGAAATCTCACCATGATACAAGTATGCAAATAACGCTTGAACATTTGAAAAAAACATATGAATCAAAAAAATCGGACGAAAAGAACGATACCCAGCTCATCACGGCGGTGAACGACATTTCCCTCGCCATTCCCGAGAACAAAATTTTCGGCATAATCGGGAAAAGCGGCGCGGGAAAAAGCTCTCTAGTGCGCCTTGTGAGCCTCCTTGAAGCCCCGGACGCGGGGGCGGTCTACTACGGAGAACGCCGCGTGGACAACCTGAGCAAAGCCGAGCTGATTTTGCAGCGTCGAAAAATCGGCATGATTTTCCAGAATTTCAACTTGTTCTCGTCGCGGACGGCGGGGAAAAACATCGCATACCCGCTTGAAATCTGCGGCACACCAAAAGCCATAATCGCCGAGCGAGTCAAGAAAATGCTCGCACTGGTGGGGCTTTCCGACCGCGAGAACGCTCCCATCAGCACGCTCTCCGGCGGGCAAAAGCAGCGCGTCGCCATTGCCCGCGCCCTCGCCACAGAGCCAAACATCCTCTTTTGCGACGAGGCCACAAGCGCCCTTGACCCGCAAACGACACGCTCAATCCTCAGCCTCCTGCGCCAAATCCAAAAGCAGATGAACCTCACCGTGGTGATGATTACGCACCAGATGGAAGTTGTGCGCGACGCGTGCGAGCTGGTGGCTGTCATTGAGAACGGAAAAATCGTTGAGCAGGGCACTGTCAAGGAAATATTCACATCGCCAAAAACGGACACAACAAAAGAATTCCTCAAGAACCTCATGCCTGACAGGACACAAAACATCGTGCGGTGGACAAAGGACAGGGGGAGCTACCAGCTTCGGTTCTGCGGGAACAGCACTGGTCAGCCGCTTTTGAGCGCAGTGGCAAAGCAGTTCGACATTTCGTTCAACATTTTCGCGGCAGGAATCGAAAACCTTGTTGACGGGGACGTTGGCACCATGATTGTTGACTTTTCAGGCGACAATGAAAAAATCGAACAGGCAATCCGCTACCTTGAAGAAAACAACGTGCGGGTGCAATCATTCACGACGGAGGGAAAATAATGGAGAACGAAGCATTGGACACAACGGTGAATCTGCTTTTTGCGGAGGAGAACGAGTCGGTTCTTGAGCGCATTGTGGATTTTCTTGACGAGCTGAACGTGAACATCGTTCCCCTCGCCTCATCAACATTCCAGACGTTGGAAATGGTCTTTTTCGCCACGCTGATTGCATTCGCCATCGGTTTTCCGCTGGGAATCATCCTGAACAACACGAACAAGTACGGAATCACGCCAAAACCTGTGCTGAACCAGATTATGAGCCGCGTCATAGATATCCTGCGTTCATTTCCGTTCGTCATACTGATGATTCTTCTCCTTCCGTTCACCAGGCTCGTTCTGGGAACGGCAATCGGCACTACGGCAACAATCATTCCGCTGTCGCTGGCGGCGGCCCCGTTCGTGGCGCGAATCACGGAGACTGCCCTTGCCGAAGTTGACCCCGGCATGATTCAGGCGGCGCGGGCAATGGGTTCCACAAACACCCAGATTGTCTGGAAGGTGCTAATCCCCGAGGCAATGCCTTCCGTAATTTCCGGCATTACGCTCACAATAATCAACCTTGTGGGCTACTCTGCCATGGCAGGCACACTGGGAGGCGGCGGGCTTGGAGACCTTGCCATTCGCTACGGCTACCAGCGGTTCCAGACTGATGTGATGATTGCAGCTGTAATTGTCATCATCGTCATAGTGGCTCTCGTTCAGTTTGCGGGAACACGGCTTTGCAACAAGATGTTGAGCAAGCGGTAGTTTTTGGCGGCAAAAATCGATGGAAAATCTGTTGACAAGAGTAAAAAATCGCGGTATAAATAAAATCACACTAAACCAATAGGAATATAGGAGATTTTATTATGAAAAAATTGATTTCTTTTGCAGCCATTGCGCTTGCCGCATTCGCTTCTTTTGCTGATGGTGCAGTCCTTAAAGTAGGTGCAACTCCAGAGCCGCACGCAAAAATCCTCAGACTCGTCAAGGACGACTTGAAGGCGCAGGGAATCGACCTGCAGGTAATCGAGTTCACGGATTATGTCGTATTGAACAATGTCCTTGAATCAGGCGAAATCGACGCAAACTACGACCAGCACATTCCATATATGGAATCAACGAACAAGGAAAAAGGATACCATTTGGTGAACGCAGGCGGAATCCACGTTGAGCCTTTCGCCTTGTATTCAAGCAAAGTAAAATCCCTCAAGGATTTCAAGAAAAAGGCAACGATTGCAATTCCAAACGACCCCACAAACGAAGGTCGTGCGCTCCTTCTCTTGCAGGAAGCAGGTCTCATCGCCCTCAAGCCTGGCACTGGAATCACGGCAACAACACGGGATGTGGCAAAAAATCCCCTCAAGCTCAAATTCAAGGAAATCGATGCGGCCTCATTGCCACGCACGCTCCCGGACGTTGACGGAGCCGTAATCAACGGAAACTACGCAATTCCGGCAGGATTGAGCGCACGCAAAGACGGACTCTTCGTTGAAGGCTCCTCTTCTCCATATGTGAACATCATCGCCGTAAAAGCCGGCAACGAGAAAAAGCCAGAGATTCAGGCACTCGTAAAAGCATTGCAGAGCGACAAGGTGAAGGAGTTCATCAACACAACGTACCCCAACGGTGAAGTTGTCGTAGTATTCTAAAAATACGGGCTTGTTCGGAAAATCACGCTATTTTCAGCCGCCTTTTCCGGGCAAGCCTAATTTTATGTCTTTCCGCTACTTTCCCATGATTTCCCGCACGACTTCCGACGGCATTTTGTCGTAGTACAACCACGCATACAAGGCACTGGCTTCCACCAGCTTGCGGCCGTAGTCCCGCGTTTCCGCGAAGGGAAGCGTTTCCAAGAACAAATCCATGCTCATTCCCGCCGGCTCATGGAATGTCTTTTTGAGCCTGGACCAATCGTTCCTAGATGCCCGAATCCACTTGCGCACGTTTGTAAGCCCGCCGTTGTACGCAAAAAGCGCAAGCAGGACAGAATTGTTGTCCGTGCGTCCAATGAGCGACTTTAGGTAGTGCGCACCCAAAGAAAGGTTCGTCCGCGCGTCAAAAATGTCGTAGTCATCGCCCAGCTTGAGCTTGCGCGCTTCTTCGGCGGCGGTGGACTCCATGAGCTGAGTGAGCCCCATTGCTCCGGCGCGGCTTGAAATGTTCCTGTCAAAGAAACTTTCCGTGCGCACAAGGGCGTACAGAAGATATTCTGGAAGCTCGTTCTTGGCGCACACTTCGGAAACATCGCTTTCGTAAAAGCGGGGATGGCACAGCTCCAAAAGCTCTTTGGGAAACGTGCCGCGGCTGTCGTTCTTTGCCCTGCTGGCAATCCTCAGGCTCTGGATTCCGTAGGAAAATTTTGCCTCCGTGTCGTATTTTTCGCAATTGCGCAAAAATGTGGCGGCACGCACGGAATCTTCAATCTTTAGGCGGCTCCGATTCAAAAGCCACTCGGAGTAAATTTGCTGCGGAAAGCCGAACGCCACATATCCCGAAAGGAGCCGCCCCGCCTGGGTCATGGCCTCGCTCTCTGCCCGTGCGCCCACGTTCCCGCCGGAAAGCAGCTTTGTCTCCACAAGCTCCTTTTCCGTAATGCCCAGCCGTTCCATTGCAAGAATCTTATAATACAAGTCGCCGCCCCCCGAAAGCACGCTGGTGAACGCGTCAATCGACTGGTGTGTTTGCTCTTCGTCGCCGCCCTTCGCAAGCCCGTCCTCGATGAGCCGCCCCGCAATGTACGCGTACTTGCCCGCCGTGCTCGCAGAAAAATTCACATTCGACTCTTTCCACACACGGAAAAAATCCTGCCACTGGTGATGAGAGAGGAGCAGAACCGACAGCGAATCGAAAAAATCGTCAAAATATTCTGGGTTCGTAATTTGCGAGCCATAAGTCTTGAGGGTTTCGATGATTTTGTCTGTTGACGTGCGGAGAAGAAAATTCAGCAAATACCAAAGGCAATTGTCAAACTGCATATCATTGGGACTGACTTCCAGCGCGGACTTGAAACGGCTTTCCGTCTGAGCCTGAAACCTGCCGTCCTTGTCGTAGAGGCGGGCCGCGTAGAAAAGCGCGTAGAATTTTTTTTGCTCTGGAAGCCGCTGGGAAAGCTCGTCGAATGCCTTTGCCGTGGCGGAATAATCCTCCGTTCCGTAGAGCGCGGCCTTCCCGATGTCGGAAAGAAGCTGGTCGTCCACGGGAATCTGCTCGTCGTCGTAGTAGCCCAAAATCTGCTCGTACACGCTGAATGCGGCCTGATACTTCTGGCGGTAGACCGCCACCCGAAAATCAATGACCATTTGCTCGCGGGAAACTTCAATCTCCGAATTCTCATCCGATTCCTGCTGGATGTGGAGTTTTTTGAGCTGGTTCGACAAATACAGCTGGTAGAACTGCATATGATGGACGGAAAGAGGACGCGACACCATCCACACAAAATACTCTTTCTCGAACGCCGCGTTGTTTTTTTCAATCAGGCTGTTCAGCCTCAGCTCCACCAGCTCGTTCGGTGCAGTCCCAAAATCAATGAAGCGGGTGAGCCGGATGATTTCTGTGTATTCATGGTTCTTGAACAGTTCCCGGCAAGCAACAAGAAGCGCGTTGTCGTCCTTCCAGCGTTCCACCAGATAGAGCGCCGCATCGTGCCGCTGGGTTATGTTCCCCAGCTGGGTGAGAGCCTCCGCGCTCCGCCGCGCCACCAAATCAGTCCCACGCTTGCGCGCCGAGGTGAAGAGCCTTATTGCATCCGACTCCCTGTTCTCGTCGCAGGCGCGGAGGGCGTAGAAATAATCCGAGTCCTCCTTGAACTCAGCCTGCGGGGAATTCGCATTCGTATCGCTGCAGGAGAAAAAAATCAGTATAAGAGAAAAAATCAATATGTTCTGCATCATTTTCATAACAGCAAAAAACCTCTAAAATAAGACCATGCTAAAGAACAAAACAATCCTTTTGGGAGTTACCGGCTCAATCGCGGCGTACAAAGCCGCAAGCCTTGCAAGCCTTTTGGTCAAGAACCATGCCACAGTCCATGTCATTATGACAGAACACGCGGTAAATATCATCAACCCCATAACGTTTGAGACGCTCACGGGGAAAAAATGCCTTATCGACACATTCGACAGGAATTTCCAGTACAATGTGGAGCATGTCGCGCTGTCAAAAAAAGCCGACTTGTTCATCGTTGCCCCTGCAACGGCAAACACAATTGCAAAACTGGCCCACGGAATTGCGGACGACATGCTTTCCACCACATTCCTTGCCTGCACCTGCCCCAAGCTCCTTTCCCCTGCAATGAACACGCAAATGCTTGAAAATCCCGTCACCCAGAAAAATCTTGAAATATGCGCCTCCTTCGGAATGAAAATCGTGGAGTCGGCAACGGGCCATCTTGCCTGCGGCGACGAAGGCAAGGGAAAAATGCCCGAGCCTGACGTTCTTCTGGAGCACATCATCCATGAAATAGCCTGCGAAAAAGACTTGCGCGGGAAAAAAATTCTCGTCACGGCAGGTCCCACCCAGGAAGCCCTTGATCCAGTCCGCTTCATCACAAACCATTCTACAGGAAAAATGGGATTTGCGCTTGCCCGCATGGCAAGTTTGCGCGGCGCGGACGTTACCCTCGTTTCGGGAGTCGTGCACGAGAAAACGCCATTGTTCGTAAAGCGAATCGACATAAAGAGCGCAAAGGATATGTTCCAGGCGGTCAAGGAACATGGGGAACACTGCGACATCATCATCAAGGCTGCCGCCGTCGCGGACTACCGCCCCGCCAACTACGTTGACGAAAAGATGAAAAAATCGGACGGCGAACTTTCCATCCCCCTTGAGCGCACGGACGACATTCTCAAATATTTGGGCGAGCACAAGGGAAACCGATTTTTGTGCGGATTCTCCATGG
Organism: Treponema sp.; assembly: GCA_017412405.1. Classification (GTDB taxonomy): domain Bacteria; phylum Spirochaetota; class Spirochaetia; order Treponematales; family Treponemataceae; genus Treponema_D. The sequence continues at coordinate 7,366 of JAFPYB010000076.1, forward strand.
AAACACAGAACATGGTGGAAAACTCGCGAAAAAAACTTGAGAAAAAGAACATTGACATGATTGTGGCGAACAACCTGAAAGTTGCCGGTGCCGGATTCGGCACTGACACGAACATCGTCACGCTCATCACCCGGGACGGGGAGAAAGAGCTTCCCATCATGCCAAAAGAGCAAGTGGCAAGCTACATTCTGGACGAGATTCTAAACCGGCTTTAAGCCGCACCTAGTTTGAAATGCCGTGGTACCGCCGCCACCATTCAAGCTCGTTCTTGAACTTCTCGGTCTCCTGCTTTTTGTACTCGCGGTCGATTTCTTCTATTTGGCTTCGGCAATCGATGACAGCCTGGGCAATGCAAGCCTCAAAGTGGCTGTTCATTGATTTCTCGAACACTTCCATAGCCTGATCGATTGACATTGGGTCTTTGTACAGACGCTGGCTGATGAGCGCGTCAAGGACATCGGCGGCAGCCATAATCCGGGCGCAAAGCGGAATCTGCGTGCCTGAAATATGGTTGGGGTAGCCCGTGCCGTCCCACTTCTCGTGGTGGCAGTACGCCATTTCCTTTGCGATTTCGTTGAATTTTCCGTCCTCAATAGTGGGCAAGAATTCCAACAACTTTTTGCCCTCTGCCGGATGCTCCTTCATGAGCATGAATTCGTCGTCGGTGAATTTTCCGACCTTGTTCAAAACGCCCTCGGGAATGTGGATTTTCCCGATGTCGTGCAAAAATGCCGCGGAAGAATAGAGCGCGATTACATCGTCAGTGAGAACATCAGAGTAAAATCCGTTGTCCCGCAGCTTTTTTGCGATGATTTCAACGAATGTGCGCGTGTGGACAACGTGCCGCCCCGTGAACAAGTCGTGGCTTCCCAAACATTCGGCAATGAACTGGATGATTTTGAACTGGGTGTCTTTCAGTTCCATATTCTTCAATTCAAAATCCGCGTTCATTTTCACGATTTTTTTGTTGTTCTCGTCCAGCTCCGAAAGGAACTTGCTCCTGTCCGCAATCATGCCGAGGAAATTGCGCAGCGTGTCAGAATTCCGAATCGTCAGGTAGCGCACGATGAGCGCGGTGAAGAAAAATTCAATCGTAAACCCGGCGGCGCACGGAAAATACCATTGCAGCGGCGTTTGCCCCGGGAAATTCCCCGTGAAAACTATGTTCTGCGCCCTGAAATAGAGCGAAATGAGCATCATGATGTAGCTTATGGCCAATATGCGGTAGCTCAACCCCTTGTTGTAGTACAGGCTCGCAAAAATCGGGGGGAAGCAGTACGAAATGTATATGCCGATTCGCGCGTTTGTGCCCATGAACGTGATGAGCAGATTCAGGAATACGGTCCCAACGTACATGGGGATTTTTTTATTGGCGCAGAATTTTATAAAAGCCACGTCCACGATGGAAAAAATCACTGTAACACAAAACAACTTAATAGAAAAATCATATTCTATTTTGAACAAACCAAGATATGTGAGCAAAATGAGCAACGGAGGCACGATATTCGACACCACCAAAAAATTTGAAATCATTTTGTTTATTTTTATGAGATTTTCCGAAAAAAACTCGTTTTCTGTTATATCCATATCTTTTCTATTTTATACCACTTTCTATAAAAATACAAAACAAAGTGTTTTAAGACAACTTGTCTTAGACAACTTGTCTTAAGCAACTTGTCTTAGGCACTTGCCCCTAAAAATCCGTCTTTTTATAATAGAAGAATCATGATTGCAACACGAATGAAAAATCTGCACCCCTATGTTCCAGGCGAGCAGCCCAAGGACAGGGACTACATAAAACTCAACGCGAACGAAAACCCATATCCGCCTTCCCCGGCCGTGGCAAAAGCCATCTGCCAGGCGGTTCAGGCGCACCCCGAGAAACTGGGCTTGTACCCGGATCCAGACTCCAACGAGCTAAAGGAAGCGATTGCCACCATGCTGAACGAAACTGGGGGAGTCCTCTGCCGCGCATCTGTTCAGGACGGCAAGGCCGCGCCCGCCCGCGAGGACAAAATACCGTTCACCGTCACGCCTGACATGATTTATTGCGGAAACGGCTCCGACGAAGTGCTCAGCTTTGTGTTCTACGCCTTCTTTGACAGCGACCGCGCCCTTGTCCTTCCCGAGCACACCTACAGCTTTTACCCAGTGTACGCGGGCTTCTACCAGATTCCGCTGGACAAAGTGCCGCTCAAGAACGACTGGACGCTGGACAGGGAAAAGATGCTTTCCGACGCGAACAAGACAAATGCCAGCATAATCTTTGCAAACCCCAACGCCCCCACAGGCCTTGCTCTTACAAGGAACGAAATCCGCGCCATGATAAAGTCCGCCCCAAAGGACAGGATTTTCGTGGTGGACGAAGCTTACGTTGATTTTGGCGGCGAGAGCGCAATCCCGCTCCTTGCCGAGTTCAAGAACCTTGTCGTCGTGCGCACGTTCTCAAAATCATTGTGCGGCGCGGGACAGCGGCTGGGCTACATCGTCTCCTCGCCCGAGCTGGTGAACCACGTCACAACGGTCAAGAACTCGCTCAACCACTTCCCCATAGACTACCTTGCCCAAACTGCGGGAATTGCCGCATGCAAGGACGCGCCGTACTACGTTGAATGTGCGAAAAAAGTCGCCTCGGAACGCGATTCGTTCATTTCGTTCCTCCAAGAGCATGGCTGGTTCGTCATCGACTCAAAGACGAATTTTGTTTTTGCGAAAAAGGACGGAATCGGCGGCGAAGAGACATACAAAAAAATCAAGGAAGCAGGAATCCTCGTGCGGCATTTTTCCACGCCAGGCATCGAGGAATTCCTTCGCATCACGATTGGAACAGGCGAGCAGATGGCGCGCCTATGCGACGTGATGAAAAATCTGTAGGCAAAACTACTTGCTGGAATGGACGCGGGACACTTCATCAAAGAACTTTGAGCCGCCATTTCCGTGGCCTCGGTTCTTTCCCAGCACTCCGCTCTGCACTTCGCCCGTCTTCCGCATGGAAGAGACGACGTGCTTTTCCGGCGTGTTCAGGACGCTGAAATTCCGCTGGTACTGAATTGGATTTGCCTCGCTGAAATGAAAAATCTTGCTTGAAAGCGAAAGGAACACAATCACCGCAAGAATAACCAAAAGAATGGAAACAATCTTGCAGTTGTGCACCAATTTTTTCTCATCAATAACAATAACCATAGACCCTCCCGTTTATGATTAGTAGACCTGTTCTGGCTGTCTAAAAAGTCCAGTTAGCTTTGTCATTCCGAACTCGTTTCGGAATCTCAACGCTGCAGATAGCGTAGATGCTGAAACAAGTTCAGCATGACACTTACTTCTAGGACAGCCCCATATACCCTATATATTGTCGGATTTTTTTAACTTTTCCTACAACATTAAACCTGAGCAATAACGAAGTTATCGAACATGTCCATTGTTCAGCCAATTTGAAAGAAGATGAACCCATTCCGCGCAACTAGGCTCAACCGTCTCCCCAGTGGGCTTGGACGTTTCCTCGGTGGCAAGGGAAAGCCCGTGCCGCCCCCTTTGGAACAAATGGTACTCAAAGGGAACACCCGCCTTTCGGAGCGCACCCACCAAAAGCAGGGAATTCTCCATTGGAACTGCCTCGTCCGCCGTGGTGTGCCACAGGAACGTGCGTGGAAAACCGGCGGTAATGTGCTTTTCGATTGAAACATCGTCGCGGGTGTAAGAAGACGCGCCTAGCACATTCTTGATTGACCCGGGGTGGCAGAACCGCTCATCCGCCGTGATGACCGGATAGCACAAAATGAGCGCGTTCGGCATGATTTCCTCGGGGGAAAATCCACGGGACGACAAAAGTTCGTCATTCCAGTAGCAGCCAAGACTTGCGGCAAGGTGTCCGCCGGCGGAAAAGCCCAGCACGAAAATCTTGTCCGGGTCGGTGTTGAGCTTTTCGGCGTTGCGCCGCACATGGCGGACGGCGGAGGCTAAATCCACGAGCGCATCGGGGAACGCCATTGGGGACAGCGTGTATGTGAGGACAGCCGCATTCATGCCCAGGGCGTTCATGCGGATTGCGACAGCCTCCCCTTCCCGCGCGGAAAGATGGTCGTAGCCGCCTCCTGGACAGACGATGACCAGCGGGCGGCGGCGGTTTGGGTTGAGGGTGGCGTAGTTTTCCAGCACATAGAGCGTCAGGAACGCAGCCGATGAAGAGACGGCAGATGTATCATCAACCGATTTTTCATCGAGACCGCAATTCAAATTCAGTTTTTCATAAATCATACGATAATTATACAGGTGATAGGGAATCGTTGTCAGCTTTTTTGTGATTTTCAGCATTTTTCACGATTTTTAATCGATTTTCAATAAAAATGCAAAAAACCGCAAACTTTTCATGATTTTTCTTCAAAATTCTATTGCATAAAAATCATAAAACGATTATCTTATTATCAGCAGCAAGAAAAAAAGATGGACGAAAGTTCATCTCTAACCTCAAAACCTCCGCGTTTCTCCTCCTTTGAGCGGAGGTTTTCTTTTTTAAATTTCGCTCACAATGCTCGCTTCCTGCGACTCGGGCGGGGGCGTTGGCTCAAACCAGCAGTGGCAACTATTCCGAGAGCAACAAGGCAAAAATCTGCCTGCGGGACAACATTGAATCCAGCGCAGCCGATTCTATAAAATCGAACCAGAAAATAGAGCTTGTTTCAAACGGATAAGTGAAAAACAACATAGGATATTCTGGTGCGGATATTTGCGCATACAGTAACGATGCTGGCAATTTGTATATTGAAAATGGTGCTGATGTTGGCGACATATACTTGAACAGAAATAATGCAATCACGCTGAACGACCCGTCTTTCTTCCCAAGCGAAAACATAAACGTAGGAATAGACACCGCCACCGACTATTACACAGCCGGTCGCGAAGTTCTCACAGGAAGCGCGGCAGAGTCCTTGTACAGCAAATTCACACTGACGAACGAAGGCAGCTTGACCATAGGAAACAATGGAAAGCTGCAATAAGCCCCGCGCCGCCCGAGCTGGCAATCCGTTCTGAGTTTTAGAACAATTCTGAGGGCAGCCGACCAAGCCCGAATCAGCTCTGAGTCCTAAGCTCAGAACAAGTCTGCTTGACAGCCAATACATTCTTATACTATATTTTATCTGCACCCGTGGCATGGGCGGATTGCCCCCGAGCTCAACTGGCCAAAAGGCTGGATTATTCGATTCGGGTGGCTGCTATGAGTCTATATGAATTCATAATGGTAGCAATAGCTATCATTCGTCTAATCATCGACATTATTCTGCGCCTTCTCCGTAGACGGAAAAAGGATAACAAAGAATAAAAAATAGCCCA
>JAFPYB010000077.1 GCA_017412405.1 Treponema sp.
TTGAGCGGGCCGCTTTCTTTGGCAATCTGGCACAATCGCACCCAGTCTGCTGGATGGGAGCCTTTGAACACAATGCTTGCGATTTTTCCAGCTCCTTCCGCGTCGGAAAGGGCGGAGACAGCCAGCGCGCACACAATCGTGCTTCCTGGAAACGGTTCTGCACCTGTTCCGCCAAACTGTTCCTTCTTGAACATGGAGGCAATGTGCTTTTCGTCCTTGATTTTTTCAAGAATAATGTCGCCGAAAAAGCCCGCGATAAGCCCGCCGGCGCAAAAGGCCGGACCGAAAAAAATCCCCGCCACGGTTCCGGCAAGGCACAGCTTGTGTGCCAGAGCGAACTTTCGTGCGCGTTCCAAAATGCCCGTCATGGCGATGAGCCTCCGCTTTGTCTAGTCTGGGCGGCGGCGCAGGAACATGACCGCGACTATGACGAACGCGATGATGCATATGAGTATTGAGCCGAGTATCGCATAAAAGCCGAAGGACGAGAACAGGACAAAGTTCAAAATCTTCAAGAAGAATAGAAGCGACTTGTATGCAAAATAGATGAACAGCGTGGCGAATGGCATGAGGAACACCCACACGAAGCGGAACACCTGCCCATGCTCAAGCCTGTAGTTCCAGGCGATTGTGGCGAGGAACACGAACACGATGAGCAGGATGAGCGGGTAGTTCAGGCGGGTGACGAGCGTTGAGCCGAAAATCTCCGCCGAATAGCCGAAGTGCCGCGCGTTTTTGACGATTGCGGCAAGGGAGAAAAGCCCAAGGTTTTCCGCACCTGTTGACGCATCACAGGCGAGGTTGAAATCGTCCGCCGAGATTGGCAGTATGATGGCGTTTTCGAATTTTGTCTTTGGGTTCACGGAGCTGAACACTGGGGACGATGTTTTTGTCTTGTCGGAGCGGTCGATTCCATTCAGAATGATGAAAGGAACTTTTGACAATGTGTCGTTCACGCCGAATTTGCGTTTTGTTGCGCTGTCAAAGGTGGAAACCGATTCCACGAGCATTTTCGCGTACGGGGCGAACACTGATTTTTGGAACACGCCGTTCTTGTCGAACGTGTAGATTGAGAGTCCGCGCAAATACTGAACCATGTTCCCGCCGTCCTTTATTGGCGTGATTCCCTTGATGAACACCACTTCCTTTTCGTTGTCGGCAGTTGGAATCGAGAAACACACGTCCGTAATCGTCTCGAATTTGCGGAGATTGATTATTTCATCGGTGAAAAAATTCTGCTTGGTCACGCGATCCGTGGCGATTTTCATGAACTGCACAACGTCAGGGTCAAACTGCGCCTTGTCGAATTTTTCCATGATTTCCAGGAATTTGTAGTATGCGCCCAGGCTGTCGCCGTTCATCAAAAGGAAGTAAGCTGACTTTTTTTGGCGGTACAGGCGCTGCTCCTCGTTTTCTTCCATGTCCGTGACGAACGGCTCCTGCAGGTTGTTCCATGCAGTTGCGGCGAGGATTTTCGCTTCGCCCAGGTTCAAGTCGGACTCGTCGCAGAGCTGGATGGCAAGCTGGGCAAAATAGTGGGACTCAAACCACCGTTTTTCCACGGCCGCATTCCTGGACTTTTCCAAAAGACTTGAAATGTTCTCATGGTTGATTTCGCCTTCATCGACGAAAAGCTCCTGCTTGTCGTCGCTATTGTCCACGGTGACGAACTTTACTGCATCAAGGGCCGCTGTGGCGTGGTCGTATATGAAAATCATCTTGTTGTCTTTTGCGTTGATTTCCAGTGCTTTTGCCGCGTACTCGCTGGCAAGCTCCATGTCGCCTCTGTTGAAGCACAGCTCGGAAAAGTTCTTGTATTCCTTGAAAATCTGCGGGAATTCAACAGCCCGCTTTTGCTGGTACGAAAGGACAGGCAGAAGGACTTCCTTTGAAATCGTAAGAATGAAAATGAAAAAAATCGATGTGATGATTACTTTTCCGAAATGGGCGAAAATCTCGGGATGGAACTTGTATTTGACCGTTCCTGCCGTGCGCCCGAACTCGATTGCCCAGCCGACCATGAACGAGCAGAGTATGAGAGCGGGCATGGCTTGGACAAAGTAAATGATTCCGCGCCTTATGACGAACGAATTCTCGCTGCCCGGCAAAAGCTCCGGAATGTTTTTGAGCACGAATGCGGACAGGGCGAGGCTTATTGCCAAGAAGAAAAGTGTATATCCGATAACTACAGCAAAGACTTTTTTCATGTTCAGTTTCCTTTTGTTCTTCTATAACCCACGATTGACATGACGATTCCCAGAACCACGAGCAGCACGAATGCTGCGCAGTTTATGTAGATGACCCACTGGTTCGGCGAGAAATATGGCAGCACATACAGCTGCGACAATAGGATGTAGTTTGCGGCAAGAATTATGATTCCGCCTACAAGCACCGAGAACGCGTTCAGCATGCGCCATCGGCTTATGAACTGGAGTGAGAACAACGCCATCATTGCGAGGGCGAGGGAACCGTAGATAATCATGCCTGAAAAACCCGCCATGAGATTTTCCTTTGATATGATTACGAGCGACTCGTATGCGCGAAGGGGCGTTGATATGATGACCGGCACTTCCACCTCGTTCTGCACGAGACTGTCGGCATATGTTGAGCTTGATCGCGGAAGTTTTTCGTTTGAGAACACGCTTGGAACCCCGTCCCGGTCAACCATGAATCCGTCGGCGGTGTCGCCGTGGATTTTCGAGTAGTAGTAGACTTCGCTTTTTTCTTTGCGGAAGAAGCCCTCCGAAATAGTGCGGGAGGTTACGGCCCCGTTGAAAAGATGCTCATAGGTTATTGATGAGCGCATGGAATAGGGGACGAGAAAGAACCAGGTGGCTATGCTCAAAAGCGTGTATACGATGCATGCGATGATTTTCTTTGAACGGTGTCTTATGCTGTAAAAAATCACCGAGAGAAGGGAGAAAACGCTCACTGCCGGAAATGAATAGAATGCGCCCTGAATGAAAAACGGCAGGGAGAAGATGGAATAGTTCTGCCCCACGACACAGAGCGTCAAATCCGAGCAGAGCATGAATACAGCGGCACAGGCGGCTGTCCCGCAGACACAAACAATCAAATAAACAATGAATAGATATAAAACTGATTTCATCGGAACACTACAATAGACCTGCAAGGTTCATGTTCGGAAAACGCGGGCTTTCAAGCTGCTTTTCCCGAACATGCCCAATACAAAAATACAGAAAAAAAGGGATTTTCCAACTCGAAAATCCCTTTTCTATAAAACGGCATCCTAGCCGAGGAAAACTTGACCTTGTTGGTCAATGGCAAGAATCGATTTGCATTCAGAGCAGCGGAATCTTCCGGCCCTGAGAGCCTTGAGCTTTTTGGAGCAGACAGGACAGCTGAAAATCTTCGGGAACAGGCTGTCTGTCACGGGTGCGCCCTGATGGAAGAACTGGATGGCATCTCCCATTGAGTCCTTGATGTTGAAGAATTGGGAGAAACCAAGGAGCTGGAATACTTCGTATACTTTTGGTTGGATTTCCAAGAGAACGATGTCCCCTCCCTTCGGTTTTATCATTTTCAAGAATGCTGTGAAAGAGCCGATACCTGTTGAAGATACATAGTTCAAGGAAGCGCAATTAAAAATGATGTTGACAAATCCAGCATCGACTACTTTTGAAATCTTTTTTTGGAAAAAGCTTGAGTTGTATGTATCGATGTAACCATTCAAATAAACAACGAGTCCATTGTCAACTTCGTTGAGCTTTTCAAGATTGATTTTAAGGCTGTCGTCTTTTTCGTCGTTAAATCCTGGAACAAGATTGTTGTTGTTACTCATATTTCTCCTACCGCATCTGCCACGAAAGCAGACTTTAGTTTATAGCCAATACATTATTGTACTCCAAAAAGTTTGGATAGTCTAGCAAGACTTTGGACTTTTTGGATTTTTTTGTCTGGCATAAAAGTTCGTTCAAATGTTAGTCAGCGTTTCCTAGAGTATCGGCGTATTTTTGCAATAGTTTCACTGAAACTCGACAATTTTTTGCAAAGCGATTACAGTTAGGTCATGAATCTGAAAAACATTGTGGTTGTTTTGGTGCGTCCCGACGAAAGCCGGAATGTGGGGGCTGTGTGCCGGGCAATGGCGAACAACGGAATATCGCGGCTGAGAATAGTGGGGAAGCGCACTGACTATGACGACGAGCGTGTGCGCATTCTTGCAATCCATGCGGTCGGCATTTGGGAGCAGGCTTTCTTTTTTGATTCCATAACGGATGCGGTGAAGGATTGTGTCATTGCCGCAGGGACAACCCGCCGCCGGGGGAAAAAGCGGGGGAAGCTGCTTTTGCCGGAGGAATTCGCCGAAACGTGCGGGATGACTACGGATGGCGGAGATGGTGCGCTTGTTGCTGCTGTGTTCGGGAATGAGCGCACCGGGCTTACCGAGGAGGAGCTTGACGAGTGCACGATGGGTGTCACGATTCCATCCGATGAGGCTTTTGGCTCGCTCAATCTCTCCCATGCCGTCCAGGTGATTTGCTACGAGATTTTCAGGAACGCCCGCCCGCTCTCTCCTGGGACTGTTCCTGTCACCCTCGGCCGCCTTGAAAAAACTGTTTCGGCTATTTCCGACAACTTGCAGAAAATCGGATTTTTTTCCCTTGCCGGGCGGGAGGACATGGAGAAGTTCTGGCGTGATGTTTTGAGCCGTGCCAATGTAAGCGAGGGCGAGGCACAATATATAGAAAAAACTTTTTCAAAAATGGGCGGTCTTGCCGGAAAAAATCAGAAAAAAGATGGAAAATGGCTTGACTAAAAATCAATAATGATTCATAATCAACTTCATCACTTGGGGTGTTAGCGAAGCTGGTTATCGCGCTGGCCTGTCACGCCGGAGATCGCGGGTTCGAGCCCCGCACATCCCGAAAAGGAGATTCGTTTTGAATCTCCTTTTTTTTGTCCCTGTAGCCTTTGTCACAGTCCGGTTGTGCGCAAAAAAAAAGCGGAGCCGAAAGACGCTCCGCCTTGTGGATTGGACGAGTCGAAAAACAGGTGCAAGCCACGCGTTTTTTTGAACGCGAACCAAAACTGTTGTTCCTATTTCTTGATTTTTGCCCGTTCGCGCACGAAATAATCGGTGAATCCCTTTGCCTCAAGCTTGTCCAAAATTGCCTGAACGTCGTCAGTGGCAACGTCCTTGATGACAACTTTCGTCAAATTCTCGGTCTTCTGGTACACCACGTTTTCAAATCCTGCGCTCATCAACCGCTTTGCGAACGTCTGGGCGTTGGCGCGCTGGGAGAATGCGCCGAGCTGTATGTCCCATTTTTCCGTCGTCGTCTCGTAGACCGGAATTTCCTTTGAGGATGACACGATGTCCAGACGCACTTTTGCAGTTCCTGTCTTTACCATGTCGATTTTTGCCGCAGCCGCCTTTGACAAATCGATTTCACGCCCTGCAACGAACGGTCCCCTGTCGTTGATTCGGACTTGCACGGATTTTCCGTTCTCAAGGTTCGTGACGCGCACCACCGTGTTGAACGGCAGTGTCTTGTGTGCGGCAGTGTACGCATTCATGTTGAAAATTTCTCCGCTGGACGTTTTTCGTCCGTTGTATTTATCTGCATAATACGAGGCCACGACGCTGCTCTTGTAAAGCGTGTCTGCGAACGCACTGGTGAACATTGTCAATAACAAAACTGAAAAAAGTGATTTTAATTTTCTCATACTACATTTTTCGGAAAAACAAAAAAAATGATAAGCCAAAAATTAGGCCCATTCGATTAAACTGAATTTTCAGAATGGACCTGTTTTGTGCGCCATTTTTTCTTTTTCCTGATCCTCCTCCCCCATAAAACAGCACGGGGCTATGAAGTTACTTTTTTCTTTCCCCAAGACGGAATGAGCCGCTGTGGATCCGGCGCGAGAAGCAACTTTGCGAGCAGTTCGTTTGCTTGGGCGAACACGGTTTTCAGGACGATGTTTTCGTCTTCCGTGAATTTTGAAAGCACATAGTCCGCAATGTCGCGGTTCGTGGGCTTTGTAAGCCCAAAACGGAGCCGCCAGAAATCGGCCGTCCCGAAGGTGGCTTTCATGGAGCGAAGCCCGTTGTGCCCGCCGAGGCCGCCGCTCCATTTGAGGCTCAGCGTGCCCAGCGGAAGCTCCAGTTCGTCGTGGACGACGAGTATTTCATCGCTTTGTATTTTGTAGAATCGGGAAAGCTCCCCCACCGATTCTCCGCTCAGGTTCATGTAGGTGAGCGGTTTGAGGAAAAAAATCTGCGGCGGGGCTTCTTCTGGGACGCGGGGAACGCCTCCGTCCTTTGTGGTGAGAAGCTGTGAGTCGCAGAACCATTGGGCGAGCGACGACGTGTCTGCGCTAGCCCAGTCCCCCTTGAATTTCTGCTGGAAATACAGCTTGTCGTAAAACGGAAGCTGTTCCGCGAACGTCCAGGCCACGTTATGGCGTGTGCCTGCGTATTCTTTTCCATAATTGCCCAGAAAGGCAACGAGTTTTATCATTTTTGTCCCTCAATTATAGTAAAAATAAGTCTATTTTCAAAAAATCTTCCCTTATCTTTGAAAAAAATCGCTTGATATTCTAACCATATTATTTTATCATGTCTATATAGCTTTTTTTAGGAAAAAAGGCTAAATCATTGGAGAAGAGTATGCAGGAGCAGCTATTTAAAATCAAGAACGAACTTTCCGAGTATGTGAAGCAGGCTGAAAAGGGCAATGTTGTTGAAATCACAAAGTATGGGCGCACATCGGCGGTCATCATTGGAATCGACCAGTACAACGAGCTGAACACGTCGGGCACTAACACGTTCCGAAAACTTTTCAACGAGTGGAAAAATGACAGCGAGCTTCCCCAGTCAAATGAATTTCCATACGATAATTTGGAGGTGTAGCCATGATAAAGCCGTACTATCTGCTTGATACGAGCGTTATCACCGAGCCGGTGCGCGAAAATCCAAATCCAAAGATTATTGCCAGGATAGAAAAATATGTGAACGTAGGGGCAATATCCGCACCCACTCTTTATGAGCTGTATCATGGTCTTGATTTTGTGAAGGACGAGAATAGAAGGGACAAGCTCTACAAGTACATCACGAGTGTTGTCCGGAGCTTGTTCTCAGTCGTTCCCTACGACGATTTTTCCGCCTCCGTTCAGGCGGATTTTCGGCTGAGGGACAAAACAAAGAAAGTGAATATGCGGGATTTGGTTCAGGCGGCTGTGTCAAAATCGAACAACATGATTCTTGCCACAAAGGAGCCTGGGCGGTATGCGAACATAATCGGGCTTACTGTTGAGGACTGGTCCGACTAGTTTTTATTTTGTGTGGAGGATAATCTGTGGCTGACATTCATATTTTTCCCGATGCTCCCGAGGGGACGCCGAAAGCGAATTTCGTGCATTTGCACGTTCATTCGGACTATTCGCTCCTTGACTCATGCGCAAAGATAGACGATTTGATTGCGAAGGCTAAGAGCCTTAACATGCCGGCATTGGCCCTGACCGACCACGGAAATATGTTCGGCGTTTTGAATTTTGAGCACATTTGCCATGCCAACGGCATAAATCCCATCGTGGGCGAGGAATTTTACGTTGCCTACGGCTCTCACCTGGAAAAAAATCCCGTTCCCTATTCGCGCAAGGGCGAGGATGGCGACCGACAGGCGCGGTATTTTCACCTTATTCTGCTGTGTGAGAATGAGACCGGCTACAAGAATATGTGCTGGCTTTCATCAATCGCCTATACTGAAGGTATGTGGTACAAGCCGCGAATTGATTTTGAGCTTTTGGAAAAATACCACGAGGGGCTTATCTGCTGCTCTGCCTGTGTTGCTGGGGAACTTCCGCAGCTTTTGCTTGCTGGCCGTACGGACGAGGCGAGAGAGCTTGTTCTGAAATACAAGAATCTTTTCGGACCTGATCACTACTATATCGAGCTGCAGGATCACGGGCTTCCCGAGCAAAAAGAGCTGAATCCAAAGCTCATTGCCCTTGCCCGCGAGCTTGACGTGCCTCTTGTCGTCACGAACGATATTCACTATATAGAAAAAGAAGATTGGGAGGCGCAGGACTGCCTTCGCTGCATTGGCTTCAAGAAAGTCATGACGGAGCCGCATCAGCAGATGGGTGGGGATTTGCACGAGTGGTATTTCAAGACCGAGGAGGAGATGCGGACTCTTTTCCCCGATTGTCCCGATGCTTATGACAACACCATAAAAATCGCCAATATGTGCAATTTGACAATCCATCAGTACAAGACACAGGAGCTAAAAGGAACACTTCCCCGTTTTGATTTGCCGAAGGAATTCCAAACCCACGAGGATTACACGAAAAATCAGGACGATTATATGCGAAGCCTTGTGGAAAAGGGGCTTCGCAAGCGATACAAGGAAATCACCCCAGAAATACGGCAGCGGTGCGAGTACGAGATGGGCATCATCTTGAAGATGGGATTTTCCGGCTATTTTTTGATTGTATGGGAATTCATCAACTGGTCAAAGTCCACTTATGACACCTTGAACAATCGCCCAAAACCGTATATGCCAATCGGACCTGGGCGTGGCTCTGGCGCAGGTTCGCTTGTGGCGTACTGCCTTGAAATCACCGACATCGACCCGTTCAGGTACAAGCTCATTTTTGAGCGGTTCTTGAACCCAGAACGCGTCTCAATGCCTGATTTTGATATTGATATGGACTTCGATTTTCGGCAGGACATCATTCAGCACACCCGCGATTTGTACGGCAGCGAGAAAGTGGGGCACATCGTTACGTTCGGAACGCTCAAGCCCAAGAACTGCATTGCGGATGTGGGGCGCACGCTGGGAATTCCCCTTGCGGAAGTCGTCATGCTCAAGTCAAAGGTTTCGGAAAATCTCAAGGCAAAGCTCAAGAACTGTTTTGAGCCTGCGAACGAAAAATTCCCTGATGGCGGGCAGCTCGCTGAGTTCAGACACGACCCGAGGTATGAAAAGCTGTTCGACCTTGCCATAAAGCTTGAGGGGTGCAAGCGGAACACGGGACTTCATGCCTCCGGCATGGTAATCGGGCTTACGGAGCTTCCCAACTGGGCACCGGTTTTCAAGGATACAAAAGAAGGAAAAGTCGGCGTACAGTACACGATGGATATAATCGAACCGTGCGGCCTTGTTAAGTTCGACTATCTGGGTCTCAAAACCCTTTCACTCATCCGTTATGCGGAAACAATCGTGAACAAGCACAAAAAGCCTGACGAGCCGCTGCTTGATTGTTCCAAGGTGAGCGAGACCGACCCAAAGACGTTCGAGCTGTTCAAGCGCGGAGACTCCGTGGCTGTGTTTCAGTTCGAGTCGCCTGGAATGCAGAAAATTCTCCGCCAGTTCCAGCCTGAAAAGCTGGAGGATCTTGTCGCGCTCAATGCTCTCTATCGTCCAGGACCAATGGACTATATCCCGAACTACATAGACGGAAAATGGAAACCTGAGACTGTCCACTATCCTGATCCCTGCCTTGAGGGAATCCTGAAAGAGACTTACGGTGTCATGGTATACCAGGAACAGGTCATGCAGGTGTCCCAAAAAATCGCAGGATTCTCGTTGGGTGGGGCAGATATGCTCCGTCGCGCTATGGGAAAGAAAAAACCCGAAGTATTGATGGGAAAAAAGAAGGAGTTTGTTGAGGGGGCACTCAAACAGGGGTTCACAAAGGAACATGCCGAGGAAATCTTTGAAATCATGATTCCGTTCGCCGGCTACGGATTCAACAAATCCCATGCGGCGGCATATTCTGTGCTTGCGTATCGGACAGGCTGGCTCAAGGCGAACAAACCAGCAGAATTCATGGCGGCGAACCTTACGAACGAAATCAACTCTACCGACAAGCTGCCGGAATATATAGAAGAATCAAGAAAGCGTGGAATCCCCGTGGATCCGCCTGATGTGAACAGGTCTGATGTCATATTTGATGTTGTTGATGGGCATATCGTGTTCGGACTCAAGGGAATCAAGGGCATGGGCGAGGGCGCTGCCGCCGCCGTTGTTGCCGAGCGCGAGGAGCATGGGCTGTTCACGTCGTTCATGGATTTTTTGGAGCGCATGGTGCAGCGCACGGACGATACGGGAAAGATGTATTTCAACAAAAAAGCGTTGGAAGTGCTCATAAAGTGCGGCGGATTTGACAACCTTGACAAGAACCGCCCCACGTTGATTGCGAATTACGAGGAGGCGTTCACCTACGCGGAGAAAAAATTCAAGGATTCAAACTCAAGCCAGCTCAGTTTGTTCGGAGATTCTGGCATTTCCGAGTATGAGGAATTCAAGTTCACCGAAGTTGAGGATTGTTCCATGATTGAAAAGCTCACAATGGAGAAAGAGCTAATCGGCTGCTATGTTTCGGGGCATCCTCTTGACGAGTACAAGTCGGCGTACGAGAAGGCTACGGTCAATTCGGCAACCCTTGCGCGGGCGGCACGGCAGGACAAGGCGGAGCGTGATTTGTATGTGCAGGCGAACAAA
>JAFPYB010000078.1 GCA_017412405.1 Treponema sp.
CCTGCCTTGACTTTGCCGCGTTTGAAGCGAAACGCTGGATGAACTCCTTGAGGTCCTTGGCCTTCTCCTCGTTCTTCTTCTTCTGGTCTTTCGCCTGCTTTTGCAGAATCTGGCTCATCTGATACCAGAAATCGTAGTTTCCTGCGAACTGTGTGATTTTTCCGTAATCAATGTCACAAGTTACCGTGCAGACCGTGTTCAAAAAATGGCGGTCGTGGCTCACGACGATGACCGTGTTCGGGAAGTCCAGCAGAAAGTCCTCAAGCCAGTTGATTGACTCCAAGTCAAGACCGTTCGTAGGCTCATCAAGAAGAAGTACATCAGGGTTTCCGAACAACGCGCGCGCCAAGAGAACACGGACCTTCTGGGATTCGTCCAGCTCGCTCATCATCTTGTCGTGGAATTTCTCCTCCAAGCCAAGACCAGAAAGCATCTGCTCAATCTGGTTCTCCGCCTCGTAGCCGCCAAGCTCCCCGAATTCCGCCTCAAGCTCCGACGAACGGATTCCGTCCTCCTCGGTGAAGTCGGCTTTTGAATAAATCTCGTCGCGCTCTTTTGAGACCTCGTACAATTTTGGGAACCCCTGCATAACGGTGTCTTTCACGCTGAACTCATCGAAGGCGAAGTGGTCCTGGCTCAACACTGCCATGCGCTCGCCTGGAGTCATGAAAATCTCCCCCGAATCGCGCTCAATCTCGCCGCTCAAAACTTTCAGGAACGTCGATTTTCCCGCGCCGTTCGCTCCGATAATGCCATAGCAGTTCCCCGCCGTGAATTTCAAGTTCACATCCTTGAAAAGCGGCTTTTCGCTGAAATGAAGGCTCACATCTGAAACTGTAATCATGTATATTTTCCCCAAAAAAAAGAGCCGCTAATATATAGCGACTCATAAATTAGCACCGCAAAAGAACCGGCTTATCTTCCAGAAGACTGAAGTCTCTTCAAGAGTTCCAAAGCACGTGTTCTAACTGGTGTGACGTAGTGATAGTCTGTTGCGATTTTTGAAACTTCCTGAATCAACTCACGTTTGTCCTCAGTTGAATCAGCGAGCTTCTCCAATGCGATAACAACTTCCAAAGCAAGGCTGCTCGTTGGGTTGAGGATTCTGTTTCCTTTGTTTGCCCAAACGATTGTGTTGACAACTTCATCGCCCTCGTTGCTTCCAATATCGCCCAGTGAGCGAACAGCTGATGAAAGAACCATCGGCTCGTTGTCGTTCAAAGCGATTTTGACCAGGCTGTGCTTTGCCTCTTCAGTAGCAACTTTTCCAAGCAACTCACATGCTTTTGCACGGATGTCAGGATAGTTGTTCATCAAGCGCCCATTTTCCCTTGTCTGAGAAGCGATTCCCTCGCCAGCGAGAGAGTCAAGGGCTGCAACCATGTCTGGTGTTACGCGGCCTTCGTTCACTGCGCTTTCAAGATACTGCAAAGCAACAAGCTTATTGTCACGTTCGTCAGATTTTGCCAACTCCGTGATGACAACATCCTCAACGCTGCTCAAATAAGATTCCTCAACAGTCTTGTCTCTTGTCTGAGCAACAGCACCAAACGTAATGAGAGATGCACAGACTACGCCGGCAACTTTTTTCAAAGATTTCATATAAAATCCTCCTTGCTTTATAAGAATCCATTAAGAATAACAATCAAAATGATATATCATTACAATATAATTTGCAAATTTTATCAAGACTATTTTTCAATTGGCGGAAGATGAAGCATCCATTTTCCGTTGATTTTATTGAAATAGTAGAACACGATGTCCTCTTCCTCCACCACCTGAACAGCCTTGACATACGTGCTGGACTCGTAGCGGATTTCCGAGATTGTCCGCCCCTGCCGCGACGGAATGAACACATACCTGAAATAATCCTGCAGGTTGCGGATGGAAAGCCCCTTGACCGGGAGACGTTTCTGAGCCTTCTTCAAGTTTGCGGGCTTCTGCCAGTATTCGATTGACTCCGAATCTATGTAGGTGAGCCATGCCGAATAGTTCTTGTCCCTCATGATGACATCAAGTTCTTCGATAATGCGGAGGATTTCCTTCTTGTCCTTCGCGAAGTCATCCTTTGAAACGGAAATGTCTCCGACGGAGCGCGTGTATTCGTCAACCTGGGCCTTTGTCTCCACGGGCTTGGGCTCTTCGGCCTTTGGAGCCTCCACGACTTTTTCAGGCTCAGGAGCCGGTTTTTCCTCCTTGGGCGCAGGCTTTTCGACTTCGACAACCTTCTCAGTTTTTTTCTCTTCCACTACAGGTGCGACAACTTCCGGCTCAGGCTCCTCCTGAACAGGGGCCTCTTCCACGACATTTTCGGCAGCTGGGGTGTCCGCCGCCTTTTTTTCGTTGCACGATGAAAATGAAAAAAGCGCACCCACAGCAAGCAAAACACATTCGGTCTTTAATTTTTTCATACAAAAATAATATATCACTTGTTTCAATCAGTCAAATATGATACCTTTCGTGGCAATATGGCAAAAGCAATTTTCGCGGGTTCCTTCGACCCGCCCACATACGGGCATCTCAACATCATCGAGCGGGCGCGCAACATCTTTGATGAAATCGATGTCGTCATTGCGTTCAACAGGTCAAAAAAATCGATGTTCTCCCCCGAGGAGCGGCTTTCCATGCTCGCGCAGCTCACCGCGCAGTACAAGAACGTGTCCGTCCATTTGTGGGACAAGCTCATAGTGGACTACGCAAAAAAAGCCGGCGCAAGCGTGCTTCTGCGGGGAATCAGGAATTCCACAGATTTCGCGTACGAATTCGACCTGTCCCTAATGAACCACAACCTCGACACAACAATCGAAACAATGTTCATTCCAACGGAACCAAAATACGTCATCATAAAATCAAGCTCCATCAAGGAGCTGGCGTTCTTCGGCGGCGACATCTCGGGAATGGTTCCGCCGATTGTGGAAAAAGCCGTTCGCGATAAAATTCAATCTGATAATTGACACTTTGCGCAAAACTGTTATAGTATGGATTCTGTTATTTCAGTAACAAACTATATAGTGAGGTTTTATAAATGGCAGTACCTAGAGCGAAAACATCAAAAGCTCGCACACGCAGACGTCGTGGTGTCAACATGCGTCTTGAAGCACCACATCTCGTAGCTTGCGGAAATTGCGGCAATCTTGTCAGACAGCATCATGTTTGCCCAAAATGCGGTTATTACCGTGGTCGTCAGGTAATCACACCTGAAGTCAACGGCTAGACTAACGTGGCGGTTGGTCAGTTTTGGCCAACCAAAAATTATTTCTTGTAAGGAGAAAAATCATGGATGAGTTGTTTGTAAAAATCCAGAAGCTTATCGCTGAGAAACTTGAAATTGAAGAGGACAAAGTAAAGCTTGAGTCTACATTCCGTGGAGACCTCGGAGCCGACAGCCTTGACACGTATGACCTTGTCTACGCTATCGAAGAGGAACTCGGAGTTCAGATTCCCGACGAGAAAGCAAACGAATTCGAGACGGTAAAAGATGCTTACGATTTCATCAAATCTGCTAAGGGAAACTAATTCACCATCGCAGTAATTGATTGATTCGTCCAAAAAGGCTGCATAGGTGGGGCTTGCGCAAAAAGTTCCAGTTGATGCG
>JAFPYB010000079.1 GCA_017412405.1 Treponema sp.
AAATCCGCTCGCTTTTTAAGTCTCTTGCTGAAAAATTCCCCAATGGAGGAATCTGCTTTGACGCGGTGAATTCCAGCGGACTCAAAAAATCGAACAAGGTCGTGGAAAAATCAGGCAACAAGGGGGCGCGCCTTGCCTTTTCCCTTGACGACGCGAAAAAAGAGCTTTCTTCCTGGTCTCCTCATTTTGATGTCAAAGTCGTCCGCGCTCTGGACAAGTCAATCAAAAAGGAAAAATCCATTCCCTTCGGAACCCGCTTCGCTGTGAACATGGGCATGAAGATGGGCTTCATGCAGTTCGTGGAGATTCGATTCAGATAGCGCGCCGCAGTGGAATCCGCACCGAAAAATTCTCGTCGGTCTCGCAGAAGATTCTCGCGCCGTTTTTCTGCATTACGCGGAGCGATGCGGGATTGTCTTTTCTGCAGAACAAAATCGCTTCTCTGTCGGACGTTTTTTCCTGCAGAACGGCGAGGGCAAGACGCAAACCGTATGTGGCGAGTCCCTTTCCTCGAAATTCCTGCTTTATTCCATAGCCGATATGGCCGCCGTCCACATTGCGGAGAAAGTCGTTCAACTCCGCTCTGATTCTGAAAATTCCCGCAATTGCGTCGTCTGCCCACAAAAGATAATCCGCCTGTCTCACGAGCCCTTCTTCCAACGATTCGCCCGTCAGAAACTGGATTCGCCTCGGAATGTATTTTCCTAAAAATTCTTCCCAGCTTATTCCGTGCGCCGCATTTGTAAAACCGTTCTCGTTTTCCGGCAAGTCTCTGATGAATTCCCATTCCTTGCGGAGAACAGCCTCGTCTTTTAGCTCGAATTCCTTCAGTTCCTGATTGTGCAATTGCATAGGACACCCGCCCTTGTTATTTTTCAGCGTAGCCTGATGCAAAATCGATGCAGCACATTGTGGTGTATGTTGCGTGGCTTCCGATTGCAGCCCCGGCATGGGTGAATGCGGAGGACAGAATGTTCTTTCTGTGGCCGCGGCTTGCCTCACCGTCATCAATGAGCAGGGCGACAACGATTTTCTCTGCCGTGTTGTAGCCGTAGGAACAGTTTTCGCCATAGCTTGACCATGTACAGTATTTGCTGATTCTTGTGGAAAGGTTCGGGTCGTGACCGATAGTTCCTGCAGGGCCAGAGGAGACAACCCACTCGTTTGCGCATTTGTACAGGCCGTCTGCTGCTGTCAAAGCGGGGAGTGCCGACATTGCGTTCATTTGGGTGATACATTCGTTCAATGCTTCAAGGTATGTTCCCGTTGCTGCTTCCACAAGGGGCTGCAATCGCTGGGAAACATATTCGGCGGGCTTTGTGCGGGCATAGCTCATTTCCGTGATGACCGCAAGCTCCATTTCTGACATGGCGGATGAAGTGGCAGCTGGAGTTGTTGAAGACGAAGCTTGAGTTGACGATTCGCTTGATGTTCCTACATACGATGAACCACCGCTACAAGAAAAAGCAAAAATCGAAAAAAGAACAACTGATGATATTTTTAAGAATCGTTTCATAATAATTTCAGTATAAAACATTTTTGCTGTTTTTGATAATCCCAGAAGACAGTTATTATTTTGACGGAAGCACCTGTATTGTTGTTATCATTCGATGTAGTGTAGATTAAAAGCAATAAATTTCGTATCATACAAAGCTGAATTTTTATAAATTTTGAGGGGAATGATGAGTAACGGAAATCAGCAGAATGATGACGAACACAAAAAAGACGAAAAAGATCCGTACAATTTTTTTAAGTTAGTTTCTGATTCAGATGACGACAACGATGATGGAAAAAAGCCCAAAAAACCGGGCAGATTTCCCTTTCTTACATTGACAATAGCTGTTGTCCTTGTCCTTGCATTTGTGAATATGTTTGTCATGCAGCATCCAGAGGACAACATGGTTGATTTTTCAACATTCCGCACGCTTATCAAAAACGGAAAAATCGTTCGCGTGGAATTGGGCGAAAATCTGTTCATCGGATATGGGCCTGCTGGCGAAAAACCGGTTATAAGTGACGAGGCTGCGCCAAAATCGCTTCCGTGGCTCAAAAATCAAAATCCCTATGCTGACCGCTATGTGTACAAGACGACGGGCTTTTTGATGTCAAAATTCATTGAATTTTTGGACGAAAACAACGTGGAATATAAGTTTGTCACGCGGCAGACAAATATTTTCTTCCAGATTTTTTTGAATATTCTTCCATTCTTGATTATTCTTGCAATATATTTCTTCATGTTCCGCAAAATGGCTGGCGGATTGGGCGGAATCGGCTCAATATTCGGGAACGGCGGCGGCAAGTCAAAGGCTGTGGACGAAGGAAAAGTCAAAACGCGTTTTGACGATGTTGCAGGCGTTGATGAGGCAAAGGAAGAGCTTGTCGAAGTCGTTGATTTTTTGAAGGAACCAAAAAAATATACGGAAATCGGTGGAAAAATCCCCAAGGGCGTGTTGCTCGTGGGACCTCCTGGAACGGGAAAAACGCTTTTGGCGCGTGCCGTTGCTGGCGAGGCTGGCGTTCCGTTCTTCAGAATCTCCGGCTCGGACTTTGTGGAAATGTTCGTGGGCGTGGGTGCAAGCCGTGTGCGCGACTTGTTCCGTCAGGCGCGGGAAAAGGCTCCGTGCATCATCTTCATTGACGAGCTTGATGCAATCGGAAAGAGCCGCGTGAACAATCTTGGCGGAAACGACGAGCGCGAGCAGACTTTGAACCAGCTGCTTGTGGAGATGGACGGATTCGACAACGAGAAGGGGCTTATCATTTTGGCGGCAACAAACCGCCCTGACATCCTTGACCCCGCGCTTTTGCGCCCAGGACGGTTTGACAGGCAGGTTGCCGTTGACCGCCCCGACGTGAAAGGGCGCGAGGCTATTTTGCGCATCCATGCAAAGAACGTGAAAATCGACAACGATGTTGATTTTGTCGCCATTGCAAAAATCACTGTGGGCTACGCCGGCGCAGACCTTGCGAATTTGGTGAACGAGGCGGCTCTTCTTGCCGTGCGCTCTGGGCGAAAGCTTGTGTCAATGGTTGATTTCAACGAAGCGAACGAAAAAGTCACCATCGGCTTAAAGCGCAAGTCAAAAGTCGTGAGCGAGAAAAAACGCAGGCTCACTGCCGTGCATGAGACGGGACACGCGCTTGTTGCGGCGTTCACGCCGGACAGCGACCCCGTTCACAAAATCACGATTATTCCCCGTGGCTCGGGTGTGGGCGGATTTACCATGCATCTTCCAGACGAGGACGAGATACACGGAACCGAGCGCATGATGTATGCGGAAATCGATTCCCTCTTGGGCGGACGCGCCGCGGAACAGATTGTTTTGGGCGAGATTTCCACCGGGGCATCCAGCGACATTCAGCGCGCTACTGATATTATTCATGACATGATTACTGTCTATGGTATGAGCGACAAGTTCCGCAACATGACGTTGGGTAAGCGCGGTGGCGGATATTCTGGCGAGCCGAGCCTTGTGCGCGAATACTCTGAGACGACGCAGCAGTACATTGACGAAGAGATTGCGCGGGTCATGGACGAGCGGTACAAGCACGTTCTTTCATTGTTGGGCGAGAAGAAAGAACTCTTGGAATTTATCGCGAATCGGCTTCTTGAAATCGAGACGATGGAAGGAAAAGAATTCTACGATATAGTGAACAATGCAAAACGATGCGAGCAAATGCACCTTGAGGCAAAGTCTGAATCAGAGCCGGAAGAAAAGCCAGGTTCAGAATCAGTTGAAGTATCTGAAGGAACAGTATGAAAAAAATTGCAGCAGTACTTGTGGTATGTTTTTTAGCTTCTCTTGCTTTTGCCCAAAATATTGTGACGGCCAGCAATTTTTTCTCTCAAGTGTCGTCTGTGTACGGCTCAATCAAGGATTATGAGGCAAACATCGATATAAAAGCGGGAAAAAGCACCATGGTTGGAAAAGTTTCGTTCAAGAGACCGGACTTGCTTCGCATTGATTTTACGAATCCAAAAGACCAGGTGATTTGCTATAACGGCGATTTGCTTACGATTTATCTTCCAGGGGCTTCCGCAATTTTGAATCAGTCGGTTCAGTCGTCGGGCAATGCGGGGGCAAGCCTTGCCACTCCCAACGGACTTTCACTCATGTCGCGCTACTATTCTGTGGCGTATGAGACGGGGCAGGCACCAGTTCCCCTTGATGAAGAAGGTTCTGACGAATTGGTGGTAAAGCTCATATTGAGTAGAAGAAATACATCCGAAGCGTTCAGATACATTCGGCTTGCAGTTTCACCGGAATCAAAATTGATACGACGAATTGAAGGTGTCACTCCCCAAGGCGAATCGTTTGTGTTCAGATTCTGGAATTATTCTATAAATCAGGGAATTTCCGACCAGCGATTTATTTATGATCCACCGACTTCGGCAAACAACTACAACAACTTCCTCTTTTCGGAGTAAAAAATGGAAAGCTATGGCGAAATTTTAAAGAAAGCGCGCGAAGAAAAATATCTTGATTTTGATACTATAAGCCGCGAAACGTCTATTACGCGACGATATATTGAAGCCCTTGAGTCCGAGCAGGAAAACATTTTCCCGGGCGGAACGTACTTGAAGGGATTTTTGAAAAGCTATGCAGAATATTTGGGACTTGATTCCGAGCGCATTCTGCAGCTGTATCGGTCAAAGACGCTCCAAGAATCTCCTGTTCCCGTGGAATTGACGGCGCACGAAAAACCAAAATTCCTTCTGCCGCTAATTTTTTCGATTGTTGGCGCGGTTTTGGTTGGTACGATTGTTGTGCTTGTCATTTTCTTCAACAAAAAGCTTGAGGATGCGAAAGAGGCTGCTCAGGCAAAAGCCTACATTGCAAAAGAGTATACGCTTACCGAAGAGCCGCTAAAAGAAAAATTGTTCGAGAACGACAAGCTCATTCTTGGTACTACTGGGGGAAACATCACACTCACAGTTGCCACCACGGACGGCAAATTCGGGCTTGAAACGCCGTCTCAGGGTATTCAGATTGTGGAGCTTTCGGAAACATCGGAGCTTGATGTTGACGGCGACGGAAAGCCTGAACTCATTGTGTATGTGGAAGATGTTAGCACGAACGGGCTTAACCGTGGCGCACAAGTTGATATTCGCCTCAAGAGCGCGGAAAATGTTGCAATCATTGCGCCAGACGAGAACACTATCCAAAAAATCGAGGACTTGCCGAAAGGTCGCTGGACGGAGGTTTTTTCCGACAATCGGGCTTATCCTTTCACGCTGAACGCCACGTTCCGCGCAGAAACAATGTTCCGCTACAAGATGATTCCAGGTTCCGACCCGCTCAACGAAACCATTTATTCAAGCGGCGAGAATATCAGCTTGACGGTGCGCAACGGAATCCGCATTGGTATTGCCAACGGAAACGCAGTCAGCATCAAGATTCAGGCGAACAGCCGAACTTATGACAAGATTTTCAATGGTCAGGACTTCCCGGGCACTCAGGGCGAAATCGTCGTGAAAGACTTGAAGTGGATAAAAGACACTGACGGAAAATACAAACTGGTGGTTATCGACATTGACTAAATTTTTCATTGACCAGCACGGATGCGCCAAAAATCAAGTTGATGGCGAATTGATGATTTCTCTTTTGAACAAAAAAGACGATTATGCGCAGACGTTCAATCCAGAGGAGGCCGATTTAATCATCGTAAACTCATGCGGCTTCATCGAGTCTGCCAAAACCGAGAGCCTGAATGCGGTTCTTTCTGCACGGCAAATGTACCCAAAGGCAAAGATTTTGTTGGCGGGCTGCCTTGCCGAGCGGTATGCCTCCGAGCTGAAAGATTCCCTTACGGAGGCGGACGGTTTTTTTGGAAACGGAGACCTTGACCAGCTCTATAAAGTTGTGGAGCCGCTCATGAAAGGGGAGCGTCCTGTTCTTACGCCGCCGCAGAAAGGCATTTCCAACGGCGAGCGGAACATGATTCTGTCTTTTGCTGGCTCTGCATTTGTCAAAATCACCGAGGGGTGCAACAACCGATGCACTTATTGTGCCATTCCAATCATACGTGGCGAGCTGAGAAGCAGAAATGCGGCGGAAATAATTGAAGAAATCAAGACGCTGGTAAGCGAGGGCGTGTATGAAATCAATCTTATTGGGCAAGATTTGGCGGCATACGGCACTGGGCGCGAAGACAACGTGTTCGGCACTGGGCGCACGTATCTTCCCAAAGGAACGCCGGGTTTCATCGGGCTTTCCGATGAAACGAACGGTCGTGAGTCTGGATTGTGCACACTCTTGAGGATGATTTCAAAAATCGAGGGGACATTCTGTGTGCGCCTTTTGTACATTCACCCCGACCATTTCAACGAGGACATTCTGCCTGTCATGAAAGCCGATTCGCGCTTTCTCCCGTATTTTGACTTGCCTCTCCAAAGCGGTGACAACGGTATCATCAAGATGATGAGGCGTGTGGGAACGGCGGAGATTTACAAGACCCTTATTGGGAAAATTCGCTCGGTGTTCCCAGAAGCGGCAGTCCGCACAACGTTCCTTGCTGGTTTTCCAGGCGAGACGGATGAGGCGGCGGAAAATACAAGGCGATTTTTGGACGAGATTCGCACCGATTGGAGCGGTTGTTTTCCGTACAGCGTGGAAGAAGATACGCCGGCGGAAAAGCTGCCGAATCAGGTTGACGAAAAAATCAAGGAATCGCGGGCAAACGCGCTCGTTGAGCTTCAAGCCGTCATTACGCGGGAAAAACTTGCCTCCCGCTGTGGAAAAGAATACGATGTGCTGATTGAAGAGGTTCTTGCCGAAAATCTGGAGTCGCCGGAAGAGGGCATTGCGATTGGACGGGCGTGGTTCCAAGCTCCTGAAGTTGACGGAAGTGTGGTGGTTAGCTACGACCGCTCAAATCCCGAGGAAGTGGCGGCTGTCAAATCTGGGAGGCTTGTGCGCGTCTACATTTCTTCCAGCGGGGATGTGGACTTGAACGGAGATTTTGTATCTGATTCTCCGCTGAACAGCACGATACAATCATCAAAACTGGAATTTGCGCAGAACGTGGTTGAGTAAACAATCGGTTTTGGCTTGAAACGTGTTTTTCGCAAGGGAAGCGGCCTTGTTTTGCTTATGCCAGTGCCGCCATTGCAGTACCCACCGTTATATCAGCTTCGCCTGGGAGAATCTCGTAGCGTAAGCTTTTTCCTTTGAGCAGCCGTGAAAGATATGCCTTTGTGCGCTCTGGAACTTTGTACGTCTTGAAAAATGTTGTTCCGTTTAATGCGATGCACACAGGTTTTTCAAGCGCAGTTCCTTCATTGCACTGGATGACTGCCGCCGCCAGAATTGAGGCTGCTAGGTGCGCCGTTCGGTCAACGAGCGCGTCAAACAGCTCGAAGACAATTTCGCAGTCGCTTGTCTGGGCGTGTTCAGGGTCGAAGTGATTTGTGTATTTGCCGTGTTCGCGGTCGCTTTGCTCAAGGAATGAGCTTACTTCAATAAGCGAAAGCTGATTTCGCTTTTCAAGGGCAGCGGCGAATGTGGAGGAGAAAAGACCTTCGCGGGAAGCCGTCCGCAGAATTTCAGTTGCAATCGGCCCCAAATAAGCCCCCGAGCAGAGCTTTTCCAGCGGGGACGTGCCGGGGTTCACGCTTTTTTTGTCCATCTCGCGGTCAAAATCCGACTGGGCAACGCCGCCGAACTTTGCGCTTTCGCACACCACAATCTGCCGCTCAATGCCGAGCGTTTCGTCTTTTGGCTGGACGTAGGCGCAGTTCATGCCGGTTCCGAGAATGAAGCCTATATATGACGAGCACGATTTGTTCCAGCTTCCGGCGAGGAGGGCGGCTACAGTGTCGTTCAGGAGTATTACTGCTGGAATGTGCGTCCAACCGTGTTCGGCAAGGGCGTTCTTGAGTTCCGCACCGATGTGGCTTCCTACGACTTCGGGAGCTTTTACTTCTTTTGAAAAGCTGTTGAGAATGCCGTCATGGTCTTTCGTGATTTCCATGGCGTAGGAAAAGCAGAAGCATATTTCGTCGCATTTGTCCTTAAATCGATTGATGTTTGACGCGATTTGCCCAAAGAATTCTTTCTTTGAAAGCTCTCCGCTTGTTCCTGGCATCTTCGTTTTTTCAAATCCGCTGATTTTGGCTTTGCCATCTTGCTGGAACGTGACAAGCGATGAGCGGAAATTTGTGCCTCCCGCATCGATGACGACAACTGATTTTTCTCTGAGCGAGACGGATGACGGGTCAAAATAGGTGAGAATCATGTCCTGATACGACTTTTTCCGCGCAAGACCTGTGCGCATATCGGAGAGAATTGCCGTGGAGATTGCCTCCATGTCAACATCGGCTGTAAAATTATGTTTTTTCAAAAAATCTTTGACTGACTGTTTCATTTCGAGACCATTTTTGAGGATAATGCACTGAATGTCAAGTTCGATTTTGCCATATGTGCGCGGGCTGTGCTTTTGAATCGGAAAATCGAAGTTTATGAATGAGTTTATTGACTTTTAATCGATTCAAAGCGAAAATGAAATTTCATATATATAATTATGTAATAGACTTGCTGATAAAAATATGCAGTTTGTTCTGCCATTTTTTGAACTTGTCTTGTATATAAGGAGGAAAGAACGTATGAAAAAGGTTCTTGTCTGCAAGGAAAAGGACGAGCGCGAGACACGCGTTTCGTTGATTCCTGACGACGTGAAAAAATTGGTGTCGCTCGGTTTTGCGATTAAAGTCGTTGCGGGTGCCGGTCTTAAGAGCGGTTTCTCGGACGAGGCCTATAAGAATGCAGGGGCAACAATCGTTGCAAAAGAAGAAGACGCTTATTCTGATTCAGAAATTATTGTCCGAATCATGAAACCGACTTCGATTGACGGAATTAAAGAAGGCACGCTTCATTTAAGCTATCTTGATCCTTTTAATGAAAAAGAACTCCTGAACGACTTTGCAAAAAAAGGCATTCAGGCGGTTTCTCTGGAGATGATTCCCCGCTCTACGCTTGCTCAGAAGATGGATGTGCAGTCGAGCCAGACTTCTCTTGCCGGTTATGTGGCTGTTTTGAACGCTGCGGCAAAACTCCCCAAAATCCTTCCGATGATGGTTACTCCTGCTGGTACAATCAATCCTGCCCGCGTCTTCATTATCGGTGTTGGCGTTGCAGGTCTTCAGGCAATCGCTACGGCAAAACGCCTGGGCGCGCGAGTTGACGCTTTTGATACCCGCCCGGTTGTAGAGGACCAGGTTAAGTCTCTGGGCGCAAACTTTGTTAAAATCGACCTTGGCGAAATGGGTCAGACTGCCCAGGGCTACGCAAAAGAGCTTACCCCGGAGCAGATTGCAAAGCAGAAGGAAGCTCAGGCTAAGGTCTGCGAAAAGGCAAATATCGTAATCACTACGGCAAAAGTCTTCGGACGCAAGGCTCCCCGCCTTATCGAAAAGAACGTCCTTGACCGCATGATGCCAGGCTCAATCGTCGTTGATATGGCATGTTCTACAGGCGGAAACGTTGAGGGGTCTAAGCTCTTCGAGAACGTTGTTACCGAAAACGGCGTTACAATCATGAGCGGCGATTTGCTTGAAAGGCAGGTTCCTTATGACGCTTCAAAAATGTTCTCCGGCAACATCACAGCTTTCCTTACACATGCCGGCTTCTACGACAAGGAAGCAAAAGAATTCAAGGTCAACATGGAAGATGACATCATGAAGGGCTGCCTGCTCACACAGGGCGGACAGATTATTCACGAGAGATTCAAGGCGTAAAGGAGGCTTGATATGGATTCCCTCGCCCTCAAAGAGGAAGCAAAAAATATCATCGACAGTTTGGACTATGAGCAGACTTTGCGTGTAGTTGATTTTGCACGGACTCTGGAACGCACGGATAAAAAAGTTGATGTGCGCGACTTGCGGAAATATTGGGGAAAACTCGACTTGGATATTGACCTTGATGCTTTGAGGGGGCGAAATGATCCTCGTTGACACTTCGGTTTGGATTGACAGTTTTCACGGTGGCAGTTGTAAAGATGTCATGAACATCCTTCTTGCAAATAGAGAAGCCTGTGTGAATGATGTCATTCTGGCGGAATTGCTTCCTTCGATGAATGTTCGGAATGAAAATGAGGTGCGGGAGCTTTTGCTTGCGCTTCCAAAGTTGCAGATGAATGTCGATTGGAATAATCTTGTTGCGATGCAGACGGAGAACATTCGGCATGGATTGAACAAGGTAGGCTTGCCTGATTTGATGATTGCGCAAAACGCGCTTCAGAGCAATGCCAAGTTGTTTTCAATTGACAGGCATTTTGAGCTGATGGGGGCACTTCATTCACTTCAGATGTTCAAACCTTCAGAAAAATGAAAGTGCGTAGGAGGAGGTGATATGAGCTTCGTGATAGAAAAGATATGCTTTCATTGTTGTTTAAACTTGCGGATAAACGAAAGGTGGTATAAGTATGCCAATCGCCAACAAAGATTTTGACAACGGAAAGCCCTTCGACTTCGGAAGAATATCTGCCGACTACGCGAAGTTTAGGGATATTTACCCTGCGGAGTTTTATGAAAAGCTT
>JAFPYB010000080.1 GCA_017412405.1 Treponema sp.
CAAGGAAATAATCCCTGTTCAGAATCCAGCTCGGAATGCGGCAGCGTTTTATGGATGCGATTTTTGTTTTCTCATCGCGGAAAATCACCGTGAAAAGAGTCTTTGATATAATCTCCTTCTCAGCTTTCTGGCAGAACACCATGCCCTTGTCGATGAACATTTTGTCAGGAACATCGAATGCAGAGTACAGTCCGTTCTTCCGCACCACAAGGACGCGGTCATAGGGCGACACCTTCATGACCTCCTCGCCGCCTGACACGTTGATTCCAAGATACCCCTTCTCGTCGTAGCGAAGGCTCAAATCGCTCCGCACAATTTCCTTCACGTCGATTGCGCTGAACGTCTGTATGCTCGTTTTCCTCTTAGTGCAGAAATCGTAGGCAACAGCATTGGGGTTCGAGAGCTTCGCCTTTTCCCGCGCCTCCTTCTCCAGATTCCTGATTTTCTCCTCCATGCCGTCAAGATAAGAAATCGCGTATGCCACAAGGTTTTTGAGCAGTCTGGCTATCTCCCGGAGACGCTTGTTGATTTCCTGAACTTCCTTCCTGTTCTTGTTTATGTCGTAGAGGGAAATCCGCCTGATGGGGATTGAAAGAAGATGCTCCACGTCCTCCTTCGTAATCTCGCGCACGAGTTCCGCCTTGAACGGCTCAAACCCCGAAAGGACGGCCTTTGTCACCGCATCCTGTGTCGTCTTCTCCTCAATCGATTTGTAGATGCGCTCCTCGATGAAAATGCGCTCCAGCGTGCGGAGGTGGAGTTTTTCCATGAGGGAGTCCCGCTCAAAAACAAGCTCGTCCTTGAGGATGCCCTGCAAAAGACCGGCATGGTATTCGATGACCTGAGTGACTGTCATCTGCACGGGCATGTTGTCCTTTATGACAAGCAGATTGCAGCTTACGCTCTGCTCGCAGTCGGTGAACGCATAGAGCGAGTCCACCACGTCCTTCGCGTAGGTGCCTCTGGGGAGGGATATTTCGATTGATGCGTGGTCGCTTGAATAGTCGGTGACGGAGGAAATCTTTATCTTCCCGTTCTTGGCGGCGTTCGTGATTGAAGCCGTGAGACTTTCGGAATTGCTGGGATAGGGAAGCTCCGTAATCATGATTTTCTTCTCGTCGGAAAGGTCGAACTTTGCCCGCGTGGTGATTTTCCCAAGCCCGTCCTTGTAGTCGCCCACGTCCACAAGCCCGCCTGTGGGGAAGTCCGGGTAGAGCGTGAACTTCTCCCCGCGCAGGCACTTTTTCTCAGCCTCAATCACCTCGATTATGTTGTGGGGCATGACGCGCGTGTTCATGCCCACGGCTATCCCCTCCGCCGCCGTGATGAGAACGAGGGGAATCTTGGCACGGAAAACCACAGGCTCTTTCGACCGTCCGTCGTAGCTGTCAACGAACTCGGTGATGTTCGGGTTGTAGAGGATGTCCTTTGCAAGCGGGAGAAGCCGACATTCGATGTATCGCGTTGCAGCCGCCTCGTCCCCCGTGAAGATGTTCCCGTAGTTCCCCTGTTTTTCGATGAAATATTCCTTGTTCGCAAGCACCACCAGCGCACCGCCTATGGACGCATCCCCGTGGGGGTGGTAGTTCATCACCTGCCCCACGACTTTCGCCACTTTGTGCATGAGGCCGTTGTCCATGTCTATGAGCGTCTGCATGATTCTGCGCTGCACCGGCTTGAAGCCGTCCTCAATGGCGGGAATGGCGCGGTCGCGCACCACGTAGCTTGCATATTCAATGAAATTCTTGTCAAAAATATTTTTTACATATGCCATGACGAGATTTTATCACAAATACGATTTTTCTGTGGTAGAATGGAAGATGAAAAAAGAAAAATGCCGGGTGAAATGGAAAGACAAGAGATCAAAAATGCCATCATTCCGCCCGGGATTTTTGAGGAGACGCACATGAAGATTTTGATTCGGCCACATGATATTGGAAAAGGAAGCGCGGATTGGCTCGGAAAAAACGCGCATGACTGGGGCTTTGACGGCGTGCAGCTGGCAATCGCAAAGGCAGTGGAGGGACAGAACGGGAATCCCGGCACGCTCACCCAGGAGGTGATTTCAGAAATCCGCGGCGGGTTCAATTCCCACGGCGTTGAGATTCCGCTTTTGGGCGCGTACTTCAACCCGGTCCACTCCAACACCGAAAAAGTCCGCGCCGGAGCCGACAAATACGCCGACCACCTGCGGCACGCGGCCCAGTTCGGCGCAAAATTCGTTGCAAGCGAGACCGGAAGCTACAACGACGACAAGTGGACTTACAACCCAAAGAACCAGACGGAGGAAGCGTTCCAGGAAGTGAAGAAGATTTTTGCGCCCATGCCAGCCATCGCAAAGGAAAGCGGCGTGTGCATGGCCCTTGAGGGCGCGTGGGGGCACTGCATGTACAAGCCCGAGCTTCTCAAGCGTCTCGCAGACGAGATTGACCCGGGCCAGGAGAACTTCCGATTCATCGTTGACATCTACAACTATCTCTACATCGGAAACTACGAAAAGCGCGCCGATATTTTCGAGACCGCGCTCTCACTCTTCAAGGGGAAAATATGCGGCTTCCACCTGAAAGATTTTGTGGTGGACGGCGAGGAGCTTAAATTCGCGCCGCTGGGAAGCGGAATCATGGGCTGGAAGGACTTTCTCCCGGTCATCAAGAATACGTGTCCAGACGCGTACCTCATCTTCGAGGGCGTGGTGGACGTTCCAAAGTCGCTGGAATTCGTCCGCGGCATTGTGGGATAAAAAAGCGGAGAAAATGAAAAGGCCGCTTTTTGCGCATCAAAAAAAAGCTCAGTCGCTCACGTCAAAATCCACGGGAGCGGAAGGCTGGTCATCATCGCCTTGTGTAGTTTTTGGCGATTTTTCTGCGTTTTCCGCCGCAACCGATGGGACAGTCACAATGTCGCCGGTTCCGTCGGTGATTTTGAACAGCCGCACATACAAAAGCTTTATTATGTACCACAGGAACGGGAACAGGAGGAACAGCTTGAGCGGATTCCTGACTAGCTCCATTCGGAACTCGTGTCCCTTCTCAAAAGTCTTTTCGCTGGGGCGGCGTATTCGCTCGGAAAAAATCCCGATTATGTCGCGGTAATAAAGGAACACGCTGTCCTTGAACTTGTTCCGCCTATGGTATGCCCACAGGTTCTTCTCTTTTATGCCGTCGGCAACAAGGGCAAGGGATGGAGAGGACTTGTACAAGCCCATTACGATGTCGTCCTCAACCGATTTTGGATAATATCCGATGTACCGCCCCACAATCTGCAGGCCGGAAAACGTGGTGTGCACATTTTTTTCCGCCGTGAGCAGGGCCTTTTTTCTTCCGCCGAACAAAAAGAGCGATTTTGAGTAGTTTTCCAGCGTGGAAAGAAGGGAAATCGTGGTGGTGAACGGATTGTAGCGGACAGGAACTTCTTTTTTGAGGACTTTCGCGCCGAACAAGATTGTCTTTGAGATGGGCAGGATAATGCTCGCGCTGTTCAGGCAGTCGCGGAGTTCCGATTTTTTGCGGCTCGCCTTTATCAAATCCCAGATTGTCAGGAACACAATCTGCTTCGTCCCCTTCTTCTCGAGAACCAAGAGGAACTCCTTCTCCAAATCCTCAACTTTCACCACATCAACAGGAACACCTAAAATTTCAATTCTGTTCATTTTCTTCTCTTTCCACTTCAGTAAGCTCCGCCTGCAGCACAGCTATCCCGTACAGGCACGCCGTCTCACACCGCAAAATATTCGTATCGAAATGAATGATTTCAAATCCGCTCGCTTTTAAAAATGCAATTTCATTTGGGCTGATTCCGCCCTCGCTTCCACAGGCGATGCACGCCTTCTTGACCGGTCCCTTTTTTTTGCGATTGAACGCGCCGCGCATTGTGACCGACTGCTCGTTCCGCTCGTAGAGCACGGCGGAAAAAACAGACTCCGCCCCCACTTTTTCAGTCTCATCCCTCCAAAGGGAGACGGCGCGTTCAAGCGAAACGCACTCCCCCACTTCGGTTTGAACGAGAGAGCCGCTTTGCTGGCGCGCCTCCTTTATGATTCTTGAAAAACGCTCCGACTTGAAATTGATTTTTTCAGAGCCGGAAGACGAAAAATCGGACTGCACAGGGATAATCCGAAAAACTCCGCACTCGGTTGCCTGTCGGACGATAATCTCCGCCCGGCTGGGCTTGGGGGCGAACATGAAAAGCCATATTTCCGTGCGCCCGGAATAGTCGGACTGGTTCTCCCCGTCCATCCCGTCGCAACGCTGCAGGACTATTTTCTTTGCCCGCTCGTCCAAAGCGCACAGGGTGGAATTGACGGAACTGCCCCCCGGCTCGCACACGCGCACCATGTCGCCCACACGGAGCCTGAGGACGTTCTTGAAATACCTGAAATCCTTTCCGACTACCTCAAGAAGCCCCGCACCGTCGAAGGGTTTTGCAGAAACATACTGTCTCATCGTAAGACGTTACTTCTTGCCGGAATCTTTCGATTCAGCAAGGAGGGCAGCGTCCTGCAGTTCCTTGAGCGTCTTTGTCTTCTTGACGAGCTTGGAGAAATTCTCCTTCGTCAAGATGCTGATTGCCTCATTGAGCTGCACGTCGTAGTCCAAGTCGTAGAGCATTGTGCCCTTCGTCCTGTTCACCTCGTTCCGCACCAGCTTTCTGAGCGATGCGTCGTCAATGTCCTTGTACGTCTTCTTGAGAGTCTTTGCATAGGACGCAATGTCAGACTCGCTCATGCTGCCGTGTTTCTCCACATATTTTGAAATCTCGCTGGATTTCATCAAATCAAGATACTGCTTCTCGCCCTCCTCGCTGAGAACAGGGAACAAAATCTCCCTGTCAGGCGGAATGCCGATTTTGTCGATGTTCACGTCCGTGGGCGTGTAGTAGCGCGCAATCGTCATCTTTACGCCGTCTGTCTTGGAGAACGGCCACACCGTCTGCACGGAGCCTTTTCCGTATGT
This sequence comes from Treponema sp., assembly GCA_017412405.1. Taxonomy (GTDB): domain Bacteria; phylum Spirochaetota; class Spirochaetia; order Treponematales; family Treponemataceae; genus Treponema_D. Next base: position 4,953 of record JAFPYB010000080.1, read on the forward strand.
GCGCTGCCCCACCAAGTAGGCAAGGTGGTAGTCCTTGAGCGCACCGCTCAAAATCTCCGACGCGGAAGCCGACCCCTTGTTTATGAGAACGACAATTGGCGTTCCCTTCATGAACGTCGTGTTCTTGGGACTTGCCGTGAACACCTGGTTCTGGTACTCGATGCGCGACTTTGTTGAGACAATCGGCCCGTTGTCGATGAACATATCGGCAATGTCCGCCACGCTGGTGATAAGTCCGCCAGGATTGTTCCTAAGGTCGATGATGACCCCCGAAACGCCCGCGCTCTTGAAAGAGTCGATTGCCTCCTGGGTGTGCTCCACCGTCTGGGGCGTAAACTGGATGAGGCGCATATAGCCGAGCTTTGTCTTTGCGTCCACGTCGATTGTGCCGTACTTGACGACAGGCACTTCAATCAAAGCGCGGGTGAGCGTTACAGGAAACTCCATGTTCTGCCCGCGGCGAATGACAATATGCACATCCTCGCCCACAGGCCCGCGGAGCTTGTCCAGCACTTCCTCCATCGTAATCGTTGAAGTGTCCATGTCCTCCACGGAGATGATTAGGTCTCCCGGCTGGATTCCAGCGCGGAAGCCCGGCGTGTCCTCCATTGGGGAAGTGACCTCAACGTAGGCGGGCTTGTCCGACGTTGACTCGAAGGATTTTGAGATGTACAGACCCACGCCGCCGAAGCTTCCCTCGGTGGTGTCGTTCAGGCTACGCATCGCCTCGGAGTCAAGGTAGAGCGAATAAGGGTCGTTCAGCGACTCGAACATTCCTTTGAGCGCCCCCTTGTACAGCGTCTCCGCGTCCACCTCATCCACATAATACTGCTCGATGAACTCCATCATCGCGCTGACCATCTCCGTGTACTGGCGCGTTTTCTTTGTGCCGGCCTTGGCCGTCTCGCTCTGGGACTGGGCGAAGCACTGGGACGTGAAAATCGTCAACGCCACGATGCCCACAGCTTTTGAAACTTTTCTCGTAATGGACTCAAGATTCATCATACCATTCTACTCCTCAGGCGCGAAGCTTGGAAAGCTCGTCCTTGACGTACTGGACAGCCTTCCCGCACGCTTCTTCCGCCGGAACAAGCTCCGCATTCTCTGCCGAGCGCGGCTTGAATTCCACGTTGGGAAGATTCTTGTCGCCCACCGTAATCCGCAACGGGATTCCCATAAGCTCCATGTCCGCGAATTTGACCCCGGGTCTCTCGCCCCTGTCATCAAGAAGCACCTCGATTCCCGAAGCCTTCAGCTCGTCATGGAGCTTGTCGGCGACCTCCTTCATTTTTCCGTCATACTTGATCGGAACGATGCAGACCTGGAAAGGAGCTACGCTCATGGGCCAGATGATTCCCTTCTCGTCGTTGTTGCTCTCGATGATTGAAGCGAGGGTTCTGTCAACCCCGATTCCGTAGCATCCCATAGTAGGCTCGGTGGGTTTTCCGTCCTTGCCGAGGAACGTCACTTTCATCGATTTTGTGTATTTGTGACCGAGCTTGAAAATGTGCCCAAGCTCGTTTCCCTTCTTCGTGTAGAATGTGCCGCCGCAGCACTCGCACTTGTCGCCCGCCTTGACGAGCCGCACATCCGTGTTGATGAACGGAACGAAGTCACGCAACGGCTCGACGTGTTTTACATGGAACCCGTCTTTTCCGCTTCCCGCAATCGCATCGTGCATTACAGCTTCAAAACGTCCGTCCGCGCTTGTAGTTACAACGGAAGTGTCAACAATGAGCGGGCATTTGACAGTGACAGGCCCTACGAACCCGTGGGGCGCACCGGCGATGGAAAGCACCTCGTCGGCCTCGGCAAGAACCACCTCGCTCGCCTTGAGGGCTGCGGCAAGCTTTGCCTCGTTCACGTCAAGGTCGCCCCGTATGAGGACGCAGGCATAGGAAAGGGGGTAATAGTCGCCCGAAGGGTCATTCACGCGCTTCAAATCCGCGCAATGCGGAGCCTTCGTCAAATCAAGCTGGGAATTTATGACGCGGTAGATGAGAGCCTTTATGAACACTTTTGATGATTCGTCGAAGAATTTCTCCATGTCCTCGATTGAGAACACGTTTGGGGTTGCCACTTCCTCGATTGGAAGCTCGGTCCTGCCCGGGATTTTTCCGGCACGGTTCGTCGGCTCGTCGGTCCTGCACTCAGCCTTTTCCACGTTGGCGGCGTAACCGCAGCTTTCGTTTGGGCAGATGATGAGCGTGTCGTCACCGATGGGGCTTTCGACCATGAATTCCTCGGAGCCGCTTCCGCCCATTGCGCCCGAGTCGGCGCGCACTGGGATTATTTTCAGCCCGAGCCGCTTGAATATGCGGAAATAAGCCTTCTCGTATGCCTTGTACGATTCGTCCAGCGATTCGTCGTCCGCGTTCATCGTGTAGCCGTCCGCCATGATGAACTCGCGCCCGCGCATGACACCGTAGCGCGGGCGTATTTCGTCGCGGTACTTTGTGTTTATCTGGTACAGGTTCACAGGAAGCTGCTTGTATGAGTCAAGACCGTCGCGGACAACGGCGGTGAACGCCTCCTCGGCCGTGGGGGAAACAACCATGTCCTGCTCGGCGCGGTTCTTCGCCTTGAGCATCTGCGGTCCCATGGTCTCCCATCGCCCAGATTCTTTCCATAAATCGCCTGGAACGATTACGGTGGGCTTGAATTCAAGTGCGCCTGCAGTCTCGTTCCACTCTTCGCGGATAATGTTCTCAAGTTTGTGAAGCGAGCGGACACCAAGAGGAAGATACGTGTACAGTCCGTTTCCCAGTTTCCGCGTGATTCCAGCGCGGAGCATGAGCTTGTGGCTTTCAATGACGGCCTCGCTCGGAGCTTCGCGCAAGGTGGATATATAGAATTGTGAAGTTTTCATAACACTTCCATTCTATTGGAAATCCGCGCTTGTTACAACGACATGAAGCCTACCTGTTCTGCATATAGGCAAGATACTGCTCGTGCACTTCCTTCGGGTTCCCGTCCATGCGGATTTTTCCGCCGTCAAGCCATATGGAGCGGCTGCATATTTTCTCAATCTGCCCGAGGGAATGGGAGACAATCACAATCGTCGTCCCCGCGTCCCGAATCTCCACGAGCTTGTTGAAGCACTTCTCCTGGAACGCCACGTCGCCCACCGCAAGAATCTCGTCGATGAACAGGATTTCAGCCTCAACGTTTATGGCCACGGCGAAGGCAAGGCGCATGTACATTCCGGACGAATAGGTGCGCACGGGGTTGTCGATGAACTCAGAAAGCTCGGAGAAAGCGATGATGTCGTCCAGCTTCTTGTCTATCTCCTTCTTTGACAGACCGAAAATGGAGGCGTTGATGTATATGTTCTCCCGTCCGCTCATGTCCGGGTGGAAGCCCGCCCCAAGCTCGATGAGGGCCGAAACCTTGCCGTTCACGGAAACAGTCCCTGACGTGGGGTACATGATGCGCGTAAGGAGCTTGAGCGTGGTGCTTTTTCCGCAGCCGTTGTGCCCGATGAGCCCCACAGCCTCGCCCCGCTTTATGTTGAAGCTGATGTCGTCCAGCACGACGCGATTTTCGTATGCGTTCCGCCTCCAGAAGAGCATTTTCTCCTTGAGCGTGCGCCCCTTGTCGCTGTAGACCCTGAATTTTTTCGTGAGATTTTTTACTTCTATTGAATTTGGATTCGTCATTTCACCTGCCATACTACAATTCCTCCGCAAATCCTTTCTGGAGCTTAGAGAAAATAAGCTCGCCCACAACGACGGAGCCGACACCTATGAGCGTGGCGGCCCACAATGACGAAACGTGGGGGATGTGCTTGTAGTAGAGAATCTGCTTGTAGCACTCGATGATGGCGGTCATTGGGTTCAAGTTGAACAGATGGCGGTACTTCTCCGGCGTCTCGTACATGATGGGCGTGAGGAACTGCCAGAGCATGGTGATGATTCCGAGGAAA
>JAFPYB010000081.1 GCA_017412405.1 Treponema sp.
TATAAATCTCCTTGTAAGCTCCTTTGGTTTATCAGCTTACAAGAAAATAATCGCATATCACAAAGGCAAAAAAAATTGCAGAAATGCAAAAGAAATCGGCAAATCTGCAATATGTCTGAAAGGCATATCTGCCCATAAAAACAAAGTATTGGAAATATCTCCGCGTCTGCGCTAGAATTAAATCATGGAAAAGATGAAGAACTTGTTTTTCTTACTAAGCGCGATTTTCTGCTTGGCCACAGCCTGTGCAAGCGGCTCTGCCGACAATTCTCTTGCGGCAAGTGAGCCAAAAACTGACAGTCAGGGAGCAACTATGAACATTACGATAAAAATCACCAGCGACAGCGGGGATCACACGCTGAATGCGACTTTAGCAGAGAACAAGTCTGCCCTTGCCTTTGCGGAACTGCTTAAAAAAGGCCCTGTCACGGTCAAAATGAGCGACTACGGCTCTTTTGAAAAAGTCGGCTCTCTGGGCACAAGCCTTCCCCGCACGGACAGCCAGATTACCACCCAAGCCGGCGACATCATTCTCTATCAGGGAAATCAGATTACGGTTTACTACGACACCAACAGCTGGAATTTTACCCGCCTGGGAAAAGTCACTGGAGTGACTCAAACTGAACTAAAGGCAATTCTCGGAAAAGGCGATGTAACGGCGGTTTTTGCCCTTGCAGAATCCTCTCGCGCTGTCAAACTCAACTCCGGCTACAATATGCCAGTGCTTGGACTGGGAACTTGGACTCTTACCGGCAACACTTGTAAAAATGCCGTTTACGAAGCCATAAAAGACGGCTATCGCTTGATTGACACGGCAAAATATTACGGAAACGAAAAAGAAGTGGGAAATGCCATACGTCGGGCAGTGGCAGAGGGCATCTGCAAGCGGGAAGAAATCTTTGTCACCACAAAACTTCTTCCCTGGTCAAGCAATCCCGATTCAGACATTGACGATTCTTTGCAAAAACTGGGTGTCAGCTACATCGACCTCTGCCTGCTTCATCAGCATGGCTCTGACTCTGGGGATGACGGGGTTTACAAGGCCATGATTCGTGCCGTAAAAGTGGGAAAAATCCGCTCAATCGGCATTTCAAATTTCTACACGGAAAAAACTGTCAGTCATTTCATAAATGATTTTGAAATTCCTCCTGCAGTAATTCAAAATGAAAATCACCTCAAATATCAGAATAATTCCCTGCGTGACTGGGCGGCAAAAAAAGTAATCCACATCGAAAGCTACTATCCTTTTGGAGGACGGGGACACACAAAAGAGCATTTGCAGAATCAGACCGTTCTGGAAATTGCCCGCACCCACAATAAGACTGCCGCACAAATCATCCTTCGCTGGCATTTACAGTCAGGCTACATTGCCATTCCGGGAAGCAGCAATCCCGCCCACATCGCGGAAAATTTCGCCGTCTGGGATTTTTCCCTTACTGAAAGCGAGATGAAAAAACTTGCCGCTTTGGACACTGGCCTGCGATACGAAAACTGGTAGGAAAGGCATTTTTTTTCTATAGCACAAAGAATTTGCCGAATCCGCATTTATTTTATTATATTTAGTACAATATGAATTTTGAACAGAACTTTGAGAATCAGACTTTTGACGAAGAACGCGCCCTTTATGGCATAAAAAATGCGCTGGTAAAGAATTGCTCTTTTGACGGCCCGGCTGACGGCGAATCAGCCTTAAAGGAAGCCAGCGATTTTGAGGTAAAAGACTGCTACATGAACCTGCGCTATCCTTTCTGGCATGCGGCAAACGCAAAAATCAGCGGAAGCGAACTGACGGAAAATTGCCGGGCTGCCCTCTGGTACGACAAAAATGTAGAAATCGACTCATGCAAACTCAACGGAATCAAGGCTTTGCGGGAATGTGAGGGCATCACTCTCAAAAAAAGCAGCGTCTCTTCCCCGGAATTCATCTGGAAGTGCAAGAATCTTGTGGTGGAAAATGTCGAAATCAACGAGTCGGAATATCCTTTCTTCGAGGTGGAAAATGCAAAAATCACCAATCTTAAAATGAAGGGAAAGTATTCTTTTCAGTACAACAAGAATATCGAAATCTGCGACTCGGACTTGGACACAAAGGACGCATTCTGGCACACAAAAAATGTGACCGTTCGGAACAGCACTGTCAAAAGCGAATATTTAGGCTGGTACTCAGAAAATCTTACCCTCATAAACTGCCGCATTATCGGAACCCAGCCCTTCTGCTACTGCAAAAATCTTGTTTTGGAAAATTGCACCATGGAAGGCTGCGACCTTGCCTTTGAGCGAAGTTCAGTCCAGGCGGATGTAAAAGGAAAAATCGACAGCGTAAAGAACCTGCTTTCAGGCAGCGTGACGGCAGACGAAATTGGCGATATTATTATAGAAGAAAATATCGTTGACAAGACGAAATCAAGCATCAAAATACGGAACAAGAATAATTAGCCCAAATGTCGAGTTTTGAAAAACGAATGCCTTCCGACTGACAAAACTAAAAACTCGACATTTGGGCTATTTAGATTCCAGCTTGATTTTATTTTCCCACACAAAATCTGGAGAAAATAGAACCAAGAACATCGTCGGCCGTCACTTCGCCCGTCACTTCGCCCAAAAAATCCAAAGCATCTTCCAAATCTTGAACAACAGCGTCCAACGCGTAATCCTTCGTAAGGGAAAGCGCATGGCGCACACAAGAAAGAGCTTCTGACACGCAAACTTTCTGCCGCTCGCTTCCAAGCCCTGCGCGAGTCCGCTCAGATTTTTCGCCAAAGGAAAGACGTTTTTTCACTTCAGCACACAATTCAAAAATTCCCTCACCGGATTTTGAACTAACCGTCACAAGAGGAATAGATGAAAAATCCGCTGGCAGGGAACAAGTTTTTTTTTGCGCCACAGATGAAACATCGGCTTTTGTAAAAACAAGAATCAATGCTACCGAACGGTCGTTTTTTGCATATTCTTCCAAGAAAGACACATCTGCTTCCGTCAATCCCACAGTAGAATCAACAAGATACAAAATCAAGTCGGCCTCGTGGCTCAAATCTTTTGTTATCTCAACACCTTTTTGCTCAATAACATCGTCCGTTTGGCGCAAACCAGCCGTGTCAAAAAGCCGCGCCGGTATTCCGTCAAAATCAATCCAACTTTCAATAAAATCTCTAGTTGTTCCCTCAATGTCGCTCACAATCGCGCGGTCTTCCTTCAACAACGAATTGAACAAGCTTGATTTTCCCGCATTCGTTTTTCCGCAAAGAACAACACGCGCACCGTCCTGATAGATTTTTTCGCTTTTCCAGGACGAAGCCAAATCAGAAAGCTCCCGCGCAACACCCAAAAGCTCGGACGAATCAAAAGAATCGGCTATGGTCTCCTCGTCCTCCGGGTACTCGATTTCCACCTCAATCCCCGCAAGAATATCGGTAATCTTCTTTTTTATGACATCGATTGTCTCAAACAAATTGCCCGAAAGCCGCCCTGCAGCATGGGTTCGGCTCTCATTTGTCTTTGAATCGATAATCTCCCTGATTGCCTCCGCCCGTGTCAAATCGGTTTTGCCGTTGATGAACGCCCGGAACGTGAATTCGCCTCTTTCTGCCCTGCGAAACCCACTTGAAACCAGCACATTGAAAATCGCCATGACAACGTTCACACCGCCATGGCAACTGATTTCTACCATATCCTCGCCCGTGAACGACTTTGGGGCGCGGAACACGGACACCAGCACTTCGTCAATCTTCACTCCGTCACTGCCAACAATCCAGCCGTAGACAATTTCGTTGCCACGGGCAGCGCACAAAGCGCGTGGGCGCGAGAAAATTTTTGAAACAAGCTCAATGCTCATTTTCCCCGAGCAACGGACAATTCCCAACGCGCTCGGTGCCAATGCGGTAGCAATCGCCGCAATCGGCTCTTCCGGTGTATATTTGAGATTCGTCATTTACATCAGCTTTTCAATTGCAGACGTTATCGAATAGGACTCATGCCGAGTTTCATGTTCACGCACAGAATCCCAAAGAGAAATTCCCTCTTGATTCTGCATCTTGATTTCTTCTTTTTCGCTATCAGAAACCCCAGCTTCTTCACGCTTACCGCCACTCAAAGCCGGCTTTCGATATTTATCATCTGCCTCATAGGACGGCCCATTGTATTTTTGGTCGCCAACATCCGGAGAAATGGCAGGATAATTGCACAATCCGTTCCAATACATATAGCCACGGTTCACGCTGTCCCGAACTCCATAAATCTGCTGTGAGACATAATTTTTTCCGTCGCCATAGTAATTTCTGTCATAGCTCACATTCAAGTAGAACGCCTGCACCCACGGTCGGATGATGAGCCGATTCCGCCCAATGACGGTGTTGCGGTACGTTCCATAGTAATAGACACGATACGGACGCTCCGTGTATGGCGCATAATTCAAGAAGCTCTGCTCAAAGTGGCTCGGATAGAACATGGGGCAGATTATGTCAACATATTCGGCAAGCTGCTCCACGTCCTGCCCAGTCCGAGTTCCCGAACGATACCATCCGTTCGCTCCGTAAATATCAATTCCAATGGGCGCGTCAATATTCTTTCGTGCATAGCTCAAAAATGAAAGCAATGCGCTCTCCTTGTCCATGCCCGGGCTTTTCCAGCGGAACGTGGCGTTGCCCATATTCTTTCCATCCGTGGGGAAGCGGATATAATCGAACTGGATTTCGTCAAAACCGCGTTCCACAAGCTCTTGGGCAATGTGAACAAAATACTCCCACACTTCCGGCGAATACGGGTCAACCCAATCCTCATCATAATACAATGTCTTTGAGCCAGTGACCGTGCCGTTTTCGTCCTTTATGCTCTCGTAGCCCTGAATACCCTTCCACGGGCGGTTCGTGGTTTTGTCCCACACCGCATACTGCTGCTTGTCGTACTGGGCAAGATTTTTGTCCTTGAACGTAACAATGCGGGCAATAAGATATATTCCTTCTTTTTTCATCTCGGGCACAAAAGTGTCAATATCAATCTTGTAGCGCGAAACATACCCTTTCTGCTTGATGAGCGGGTCGTTCGGCTCAAAGCGGATTCCGCCGTAGTCGTCCTTCATGTCGATGACCATTGAATCAAGTTTATTGTCCTTGATGATTTTTTTGTACTCGTTGATTCCCTTTGCAGTCATGAGCTTGTGAGCCTGCACATAAACTGATTTATGACCGAGTGCCTTGTCTGCATATTTGTTGTTGCAATCATCTGGGTACAAAAGCCAAAGCTCGCTCAAGCAGAATCCATCATTTGTCGCCAGATTCTCGCCCGAATCTTCGGCTGCATCCTGCGGAATCCAAACCGAGTTCAAGATGTTCGTTTTCTCGATTGTATTGAAAACACGGCCCCACTCCCCATACTCGCTTGGCAGTGAGTCAAGTTCTTTTGAAACAGGATTGAACGCATTCACCGCACCTGGGCGGGAAAAGAGCAATTTGCCATTGTACCAGAACAAGCCATCAATCGTGTCGGCTGGCTCCTCGCCCACATACAGAACTTGTCCGCGCTTTGACCCCCAGTCAAACCGATAGATGCGCGGCATGAACGACTGGGAAACAAAAACTTCCGTAGTCAAAAATCCGTTTGAATTCTTGAAAACAACCGGTCGTATGTCCGCAATTTCATCTGGATAAGTCTGCGTCTTCATGTTTTCAAAGCCACCGTTGCAATCGTTCCATGCAGGCTTTGCCGCGTCAACTTTCTTGTATGAAAAGCCAAAAATAGAATGTGCCATGAACACAACAAGGTCGCTGGCTGGCGGAACTTCAGGCGTAATTGAGCCGTCCACATTCAGCACCGCAGGCTTTCCCGCCGTAGAGTTGATGTTGCACACCGCCACCGCCTTGATTCCAGACGTGGATGCGCTCGTTGAACCAATCGAAGTCCAGTTTGCACCGCCATCTTTCGTTATGTAAACAGCATCTTTTGTGGCAGTCACGAGAATATTCGGGTTCTGCGGGTGGATTTCAAGGTCTTTGAGCTGTGCCGCCTGCTTCTGGAACGTAATATCCTTTCCATCGTACAGCTTGATTGTCAAAAAAGGCAGACCATTGTTCGCATATTCAAATGTGGAAAGGTCAGTTGATGTCAAGATTCCTTTGGATGTCAAGAAATACCACTTTGGATTTCCGTTTCCGTCGTCAGCCTTGATGATTTTTGAAACGCTTCCTTCGTTCCACAACACTTGATTCACTTTGTCGGAAAAAATTTTGATAAGACCGTCTTTTGTTCCAGCAATGATGAATCCGTTTTTCTTCTGTTTTTCCGGAACAGCCGCCTGAACAGTGGGAAGTGGAGCCGGTGTAAGCACGGGCTGTTCTTCAATCTTTTTTGATTTTTTACTCCGCGCCGCAACAAGCTGCAAATCTTCCGGCAACCTGTATATTGACTCAGACGGTCTATAATCAGCAGAAAACAAAGGCAACTGTGAAAATAACAAAAACGCAAGTGAAAGAATTGAAATCGAACGCATAAAAATCTCTTTTGCTTTTTTTAATTTTTAACAATTAATTATCGGAGAAATTACGCGTTCGCTTAACCCCTGCCCGTGATTTGTACCAGAGCAAGAGGGAGGGCATTATGCCCTCCACAAGCCTAAATCTTCAACAAATCAGCATAAGCCTTGAGCGCACCGTCCGTGTCATGGGCAAGAACTTTTTTTGCCAGCTTCTTTCCCAGCTGAACGCCCTCTTGGTCAAAACTGTTGATATTCCACAAGAATCCCTGGAACATGACCTTGTTCTCAAAGTGCGCAAGCAACGCGCCAAGCACTTTCGGAGTAAGCTTGTCAGCATAGATGAGGCTCGACGGACGCTCGCCTGCAAAAGCCTTGTTCGGGTCGTCGTCGGTCTTTCCGCACGCAAACGCCATGATTTGCGCAACCACATTCGCATCAAGCTTTTTCTGGGACGTTGAGTTTTCAATCACCACATCAGTTCCAATCTGGCTTTCCTTGAACGCAATGAACTGGAGCGGCGTAATGTTCGTTCCCTGATGGAGCAGCTGATAGAATGAATGCTGGCCGTTCGTTCCCGGTTCACCAAAAATAACAGGTCCCGTCACATAAGAAATAGGCTTGCCAAATCGGTTCACGCTCTTTCCGTTCGACTCCATGTCAAGCTGCTGCAAGTGCGCCGGGAAACGCGAAAGAGCCTGAGAATACGGAAGAACCGCAGTCGCCGGATACTCCTGCACATTGCGCTCGTACACACCAATGAGCGCGTCCAAAAGAGCCGGATTCTTCAAAATGTCGCGGTTTGTTGCCGTCTTGTCCTCCGCAGCAGCTCCGTCCAAGAAATCAGCGAACACTTTCGGACCGAACGCAAGGCTCAAAACAGCCCCGCCTACGCCGCTCGTGCTTGAATAACGACCGCCAATGTAATCGTCCATGTAAAATGCGGCAAGATAATCAGGATTGTGGGCAAGAGGTGACGTTTCGCTTGTGACGGCAATCATGTGGTTTGCGGGGTCAAGCCCTGCCTTTTTGAGCGCGTCCTTCACAAATGATTCGTTTGTGAGAGTCTCAAGCGTCGTTCCAGATTTTGACACGAGAATGAAAATTGCATGGGCAAGGTCCGTTGCGTTGAGCACTGCCGAAGCATCGTCCGGGTCTACGTTAGAGATGAACTTTGCTTCCATCTTGAACGTATTGTTCGCTTTTGCCCAGTTCTCAAGAGCAAGGTACATGGCACGCGGTCCCAAGTCCGAGCCGCCAATTCCAATCTGAACCACCGTCGTGAATTTTTCGCCTTTTGCGTTCACAATCGCGCCGGAATGAACCTTCTCGGCAAACTCGGCGATTCTTTTCTGCTCTTTGACATAAAAATCGCGCTTGTTAGTGCCGTCCGCCTGCACGTCCTTCCCAAGCTGGCCACGGGTCAAATGGTGGAGAACAAGCCGCTTCTCTCCCGTGTTGATGACCTCACCATTGTATGTCGCTTCAAATTTCTCCACAAGCTGAGCCTCGTCGGAAAGGCTTGCAAGAACAGCAAGAAGCTGTTCGTTCACCTGCTTTGCAGCGAAATTGTATACAAGCCCCTCCGCCATTGGAACTGAATATTTTGCCACGCGAGATGCCGCATCGTTTCCCGAAAGCTCTTTTGCAACGCTGACTGCGCCTTTGAGCGACTGGAGTTTTTTGTACGACATAAGCGTATCAAGATTTTCCCAAGAAATTGCCATATTTTTCCTCTTTTTTAGTATGATATTATCAAGTGTCAATAAGCACTTATTATTATTATAACACGGATTTTTTAGAGTGGAAAAAAAATGAAACAGATTCCTTCGCCATCCAGAAAACGATTGACCTCACTCGTGCAAATTCTTTCGCAGAAAATCTCCGAGAAAAAGGAAAAAATCACGTCGTCGGAAATATCCGAAATCACGTCCTGGAGCGAATCATCAATCCGCCGAGACATTTCCCTTCTTGAGCTACATTCTGGAAAATCAAACGGCTATTCGGTGGCAGAATTAAAAAAATCAATAGAAGAAAAATTGAATCTCACTATTTCCAACCAAACTGAAATCAAAAAATGCTGCATAGTGGGATTGGGAAAAGTCGGTTCCGTATTTCTTGATGAATCCATGTTTTCTGGCACAAAGTTTAAGATTGTCGCGGGATTCGACGCAAACCAAAACAGAATCGAAATACTCAAATCGGATTTTCCGCTCTACTCAACGAGCAACATGGAATCAATTATCCGAGCGGAAAAAATCCAGTTTGCGCTTCTGTGCGTCTCGGACGAAAATGCGCCAAAATATGCCGACAGGCTTGCAGAATGTGGCATAAAGGGAATTGTCAATTACACAAAAACCTTCGTGGCGGCAAAACCCGGTGTCAAAATCGAAAACGCAAGCCCCATCAGCCTACTCGAAAGCTTAGCCTCGCCCGAGCTATGAAATGAGAAATTCGTCGTCGATTTCCCTGTCATTTTCCAGCTCGGCCTTGTCCTTGCCAATCAGAACTGAATCCGAAAGAGGCGCGTAGTCGGAAAAATTCTCCGCAATTTTTGCCAATTGCTCCGCCGCAATTCGGGAAACGACATATGCACCATCAGGCCGCAAGTGCGAATTGTCGCCTTTTCCGTCGGGATAGTTTTCGTACAGATTCGCGTCAAAATTCATGAAAAAGCGGCGGGACAAAACCTCACCAACCGATTCAAGGAAATCCATCGTCAAGCGCGTCATGTCAATGCACGGAACGGAAAGATTTTTTGCCGTCTCAATGATTGCCCCCGGATATTCGCCATGAGTGTCGGAAAGCGTTCCGTCCACAAATTTGCGCCGCGCAACAGGTGTGAGCAGAATAGGCTTTACACCGACTTTTTTTAGCTCTGTCACAAAAAACGAGAGATTTCCACGGAACGAACAGTTTTCGCCAGCATTGGCCTGTGGTGCAGGCGTTGTGTAGCGCGTTGGGTCATTGGCTTTTTCGTCATTGTGCCCAAACTGAATGAGCGCATAGTCGCCCTCCCGGGCAATGGCGAGAATTTTTTTAAATCGTCCTTCCTCAATGAATGATTTTGTGCTCCGCCCGTTCCGCGCGAAATTCAAGAATTCCACAGCGCGGGGGAAAAAACGTACCAATTCCTGAACCCACCCGGTCTGCGGATATGAGGAAAAATCATTGTACTGCATTATACTGTCGCCAAGACATAAGATTCTCATAATCGCTCCAATAAAAACCGCATTAGCGGTCGTGTTCCCTAAAACACCAATAGTAAAAAAACGGTGGTTGAACTTGCGGAGCCGAGTTTTCCGAAGTGTCAAAACCACCGTTTAACATAGATATTTGAAAAAGTCGCATTTGTCATCATAATTTCGACAGGCCCAACTGTTGAGCCTGCCGAAACAAAAATGGCAACAAACTACTCTGTCAAAGAAATGTCCGAGAATTCGATGTTGCAGCAGCGAACAGTGAACAATCCTGCGTAAATGTTTTTTGGGTCAACATCTTTCAAATCAACCGTGTACTCGGCTGTGTCTTTTCCGTATTTTGTGGTGTAGACATTGCCTTTCTTTGTGATTGAAATATCGATTGTCTGACCAGCAGCCGGAACAGGCTGACCAGCATTGTGCGTTTCGTTCAAGTTGCCGTCAACACGCTGCCAGCTTGATGAATAATCATCACCGTTGGCAATCTTGAGCGGACCTGCCGCAACGTAGCTTGAGTTGATTGAGTTGTCGTATTTGTCAATGTACACATCGTCGCGAACCATAATTCCGAATGAAACCTGGTTGTTCTTTGCGACTGAAATGACTTTTGCCTTTGCTTTGAGCGTGAAATCCTTGTTGATTGGCAACTTCTGGAAGTAGAACTGGATTCCGTCGGAAGCGTTAGCAATTTTTCCCACTGATGTTGAGCCGTCAACAGAGCCTGAGTGCATGAGGACTTTTCCGCCCTCTTCCTTGATTTCATAGAACTCAGGATTTGCAAGTTTTTCCTCACCGCCACAATCACCGAATACAGTTCCATACCACGGGTCTGTTGTTGGGCGGAGCGGAGAAGCATCATCTTTTGCGATAAACTCAGAGTATTTTGGAACAATGTAATCAGGATTCTTCACAAGAATATCCACAGTTGGAGCCTGAATGTCAGCAAGGACAAGTTTTGCAAACTTCTTGTCAGCATCTCTCACAGCAGTGACAACATCGTATGCAATAACCGATGCACCGTATGTATTCAAGTGCGTGTTGTCTGTTGAAGCGGCCTTGAATGTAAGCTGTGCATGGAACTTTGCCGTCTCTTTGTCGTCGGCAAGCTGTTCATAGCGGTCTTTCGTAATCTGAGTGAGGTCAACAACGAGCGTTCCAGTCTCCTGCCCCAACTCGCGGATTGCCTTTGGATAATCTCCGCCCGGGAATCCCTGAGCATCTTTTGTAATATGGACAACAGAGCCTTCATATTTTTTGCCAGGAGCACGGCGCACAATTGGTGTACACAAAATTGGCGTAGCTTTCTTGTCCTGGGCAAGCTTGACGTAGTTCACATAGAGCGAGTTCTTGAAAGAGCCGGCCTCGTCTTTTGAGCCGTTCGGGTTTGTATATCTGCCTGACTCAGCTTTTTCATCATTGTGACCAAAACCGATGATGAGGTAGTCGCCTTTCTTGAGATTTTTTACCAGCGTCTGATAGTTTGCCTCTGTCAAGAATGATTTTGAAGAGCGACCGGACATAGCCAGATTCACCACAGTTGCTTTCTTGGAATCCAAGTAATCCTGCAACTTTGTTCCATATCCATAGCGCGGATAATAGTATGGGTCATGGAATGCGCTCAATGTGGAATCTCCAACAACGAAGATTCTAGTGCCTTTTACCTTTCCAATATCTGTGATGGCAGCCACATTCTCGACTTTTTCGTTTGCGACTGTTGCCGCGTCCAAAGCCGAACCGCCAGAAGAGCTGGAAGAACCGGAAGAGCTTGCGCTAGGTGACGAAGCCGCTCCCGCCGATGACTGCGTTTTCTGGCAAGACGAAAGTCCCACCAGAGCGACTGCTGCCAATGAAAGCAACGCCAAGTTGATTTTTTTCATTTTTAAATAACTCCTTATTTAAAACAGTTTTTTTTAGTGTAATCGCAATATCAAAATTTGTCAGCATTTTCTTTTGGTTCGTTCTCATAATTGTCCAAAAACCGCCTAACCGGATCATACCAGTTTATGCACGCACGACCTTCAAGCAAAAATCGCTCATAAACAAAATGAATATGATTCCTGATTTTGTCGATGTCGTCCGTGGAAACAGCAATATCAGGGTCAACTGTTTTGAACATATCGTTCACGAACGCGATTGCATCATCAATCGAAAAATACTCGCTGAAATTTTCAGAAACCATGTACAATGCGGCAGGAATACAGTTCACACTATGCTGCTTGATGTACAAAACCGTCTCTGAAATTTCGATTGCGCCGTCGTATATTTCCTTTTCCCACTGCGCGATTTCGACCTCGGTGAACTGCTCGTCCCTGAACAACTTTCGGTAGAATCCGTACGCAAGCGCAACCGTGGCGATGTGCAAGCTCGGAACGCACAGATAGTGCGGATCGAACGTGTGTATCGTCTTGAAATGGCGGTTTTCCTTGTAAATCGGGCGGTTCGTCGTTGAAAGCTTGTATTTGTAGACTTGGCTCGAATAAATGTACAAGCCCCGAAACAGGAGCATCCATTTTTTCATAAGCGGAGCGGATTTTACAATGCCGAACCGTTTCATCAGCATATTCAGAGGGCGCATCCAAAACTTGACGAAATCAAGATAAATTCCGACTTTGCTGGGCGTAAAGGGAATCTTGTCGTCCAACGGGTGATCCACATGAACAACAGGAATCTTGAAAATGCCGAATTTCTCAAAAAACTGGAGAAAGAAAAATTCGTTCGCAATAATGAGAAGCGTCTTTATGCTGGTAAAATTGAGAAACGGATAAAAAAGAAGAACAAGATAGGCGGGCAGCGTCTTAAATGTCTTGAGAGGTCTACCCGCAATCTTCTTGATTCTTTTTTCAAGAGCTGAATCTTTCATCTTATTTTATTCTATTGTAATGCTCTGGTCAGCAGTGAATGATGCCCCCGGCTCAAGCGAAAGTAGCGCAGCCTTGTTCTCCCAGCTGTGGTCGGTGTTTTCCGCATCGGCAGTTCCATACCACGGCTCAATGCAGTTGAATCCGTTTCCGCCGACACCTTCCGCGCCATTTCCGCCCTGCCATACCATGAGGTACGGATAGCCTGCGCAATTGACCTTGACCAGCGAATTGTCCTTCTTGTTCCGCAATCCAACCCAGCTTGATTTGAAGGCCGTGAAAAAGTGTCCGTTACCAAATCCGTCCTTGTTGATAGGAATGATACCGGCTTCTTTTTCTCCGTAGGGGGCTGTGCATGGAGCCGTTCCCTCGTCATCGACCTTGAGCTGCGCAGATTCGTTCAAAAGCACAGTGGTAAGCGGCTCTTTCTGCTCAAACTCGTACTGATAATCAGAATTAGTCGTTCCCTCCGGGTCGGTGTTGCGCGGACAGCAGAATGCAGTGTGGCTTCCAAGAGAAAAGAACATTTTCGTCGTGTCGGTGTTAGTCACCGTCGTTGTAAACACAAGCCCATTGTCCTTCAGCTCATAGTGCGTCTTTAGGCTGAATTTCCACGGGAATTTGTCTTTAGTCTCGTCGTTTTCCGTCAACTCGAAAGTTGCGCTCGTCTCTGTCTGCTCGATGACTTTATGTTCCATATCGCGGCTCATGCCATTGTTCACCAAATGGTACTCCTTGCCGTCCCAAGTATAGAATCCATCGCAAATGCGTCCAACGTGGGGGAACAATACCGGCGCGTGGAATTTCCACACCGATTCCGGTCCTTCAAAAACATATTTCGTGCCGTTTTTCACGCTTCTGAATGCGTTGATTTCAGCACCATGCGTGTTGAGAACTACTTCGTAGTTGCTGTTTTTCAATGTAATAGTCATTCTTTTATATTACTCCGAAAACATTGTTTTTGAAAGTTTGTGGTGTAATGTTTTTACTGAAAAAGCTATAATAGAATTTTAAGGAGATTTCCACACAATGAACAATCCGTTGGCACAACTTCTGCCGTCTGCAATGCACTTTGAGCTTTTGCGCGGCGGCCAGATTATTTTTCTTCTCGGCATGATGATGTTTTTCGGCTCGGTAGGAGGCCGATTTTTTCAAAAACTGAAAATACCGCAAGTAGTGGGCTACATTGTCGTCGGAATCATAATCGGGGCATCAGGATTCAAGGTTCTAGGCGACCAGCTGATTTCCGCCCTTGATCCAATCAGCACGGTGGCCCTTTCCCTCATTGGATTTCTCGTGGGCGCGGAACTAAAAATCAATGTCATCAAAAAATACGGAAAGCAGTTCGTCGGCATTCTCATTGGCGAAACAACAGTTCCGTTCGTGGTGGTGGCTTTTCTCGTCTTTGCAATCACATTCCTGTTCACAAAAAACGTGCCGTTTTCAATCTCGCTGGGGCTTGTCCTGGGCGCAATCTGCACGGCAACAGCCCCCGCCGCCACCACGGACGTGCTCAAGGAATACCGCACGAAAGGTCCGCTCACGACGACAATTCTCGGCATTGTGGCCATGGACGACGCATTCGCGCTCATCATGTACACGATTGCAACAGCAATTGCCTCCCCCCTCCTGGAAGGAAAGAGCATCCCACTTTTGGCGCAATTCGGCTCAATCGCCTACGAGATTTTCGGCTCAATCGCGCTGGGGCTTGTCATCGGCTTTGTCTTGAGCCGCATAATCCGAGGCATGATGAACGACGAGTCCAGAGTGCTGGGATTTTCCCTGGGCATGTTGTTCTTGAGCACTGGCATCTGCGAAATTTCAAAATTCGATGCGGGAAGCGTCCTGCTCAAATTCGACCACATCCTTTCGGCAATGACAATCGGATTCTACATCACGAATTTTACTCTCCCGAAAGTGCAGGGCATTTTCAAGCTCGTGGAAAAATACACGCCGCCAATCTACGTCCTATTTTTCGTGACGGTTGGGGCAAAACTCAACATTTGGAAGCTCCAAGCGCTCTTTTTGCTCATTGCGCTCGTCTACGTGTTCGGGCGCACGGTGGGAAAAACAATCGGCTCAATGCTTGGCGCACGGCTCACAAATGCCCCAGACACAGTGCGAAAATACCTGCCGTTCTGCCTGCTGAGCCAGGCAGGTGTCGCCATCGGTTTGAGCACTGCAGCCGGAAAGGATTTCTCCAACACAATCGGTGGGGAAATCATGCTCATCATCACGGCAACAACGTTCATCGTACAGATTTTGGGTCCAATCTGCGTCAAGTACGGCGTGACAAAAGCAAAGGAAGTTGGGCTGAACGTCACAATCGAAGATTTGATGAAGACGGCAAAAGTAAGCGACATCGAGGTGAACGGAAAAAAAATTTGCAGCAAGGATTCATACACCATTGTGCGGGACACGGACATGGTGGGAAAAATCATCGGCTCATTCTCTCAGCATGAAAATTCAAACTACGAGGTGTGCTCGGCGGATGGAAAAACAGTGGGAATCATCTCGCTGGAACATCTCAAAGAGGCCATGCACCTCGGCGAAGTGGGCGAATTCATGCTGGCAATGGACATCATGGAAAGGCCGAAAGTCACCTGCAACATGAACTCAGCCCTCCCCGACGCATACCAGCTGTTCAGCGACTACGACGTGGACGCGCTTTGCATTGTGGGCGAAAACAACACGCCTATGGGAATCATGGAAAAATTCACTGTTGACCACTATCTCCACAACAAGATTGTGGAGCTTGACCACAAACTCGCAAAAATGGGGTAATGTATTGATGATGGATGTAAAACTGATTGCGCTCGACCTTGACGACACATTGCTGGACAACACGGCACAAATAAGCGACGAGAATGTTTGCGCCCTTAGAAAATGCGCCGAGCGCGGAATCTATGTGGTGCTCTGCTCGGGAAGGCTCGAAGCGGGCATTGTCCCATTCGTGCGCCGCCTGCAGATTGCAGGCATGGAAGCCGGAAAATACGTCATCGCAATAAACGGTTGCTCTATTTTTGATATGCACGCGCGAAAACAGATTTTTCTGCAGAAGCTCGCCCCAGAAATATTGCTCCGTGCCGATGAAATTGCAAAAGAAGCAGGTCTTGAAACACAGGTCTACTCAAGCGACACGATTTATTACGGCACGCTCAATCCGTGGATTCAAATGGATATTGATTTGTGCAAAGTGAAAGGCGCAAAAGTCGATGACTACCATTCATTCTTGCAGAAAGGCTCGCCAAAAATGCTCGTTCCATGCAATCCCGAGACACCGGAAGTTGCCCAGTCGCTCATGAAAAAGATGAAAGCCGAGTTCGGGAACAGGGCAGAAGTGTTCACAAGCAAACCGTTCTTTCTTGAGATTCTTCCGCCAAACTGCGGAAAAGGGCAAGCCATCGGCTGGCTGTGCAACCATCTTGGATTCGGCATTGAACACGCAATGGGCTTTGGCGACGGTCTCAACGACGAATCCATGCTACGCTTGTGCGGCTACGGCGTGGCAATGAAAAATGCCGGCGACTACATACGGTCAATGGCAGATTATGTGACCGATTTCGACAACAACGAAAGCGGGGTTGGGCGATTCATCGAAAAATACGTCCTGTAATGCCATGAACACGTTCAAATTGCTTCTATTTGTCTTGATTTTTGTCCTGTTCGTCGTCTGCATTGCATCTACAATCTGGTTTGAAATTCCAGTGGTGGAAACAATCCAGCTTCCCAGCGCGAAGACCGACAATTCCATGCAAGAGCGAGTCCGCTTTGCGCTAGTGACCGATTTGCACTCCTGCCGCTACGGAAAAGACATGGAAAAACTCGTGGCTCTTGTTGAGAGCGCGAATGTGGATGCAATTCTGCTTGCCGGGGACATTTTCGACGACAAGCGGCCGAACGGCTACACAAAGCGATTTCTTGAACAAGTCGCAAAAAAATATCCGTGCTACTACGCCACAGGAAACCACGAATTCATGGGTCGTCGCGTGCGCGCAATAAAATCATACTTGAAGGAAATCGGTGTTGCAGTCCTCTCAGGCGACTGCATTCAGGCCCAGTTCCACGGACGCACTTTCGACATATGCGGCATTGATGACCCCGTTCGCATTTGGGGGAACATATGGTTCCGCACCCTGCAGAACACGCACGCAAAAACGAACCCGAACCATTTCAGGATTCTCATCTCCCACCGCCCGGAACTTGTGGATGTGTATTCGCAATTTGATTTTGATATGGTGGTGTCAGGCCACGCCCACGGCGGACAATGGTTCATTCCGCTTTTGAACCGCGGTGTACTCGCGCCGAACCAGGGACTTTTCCCAAAATATGTGAACGGCTTGTACACGCTCAAAAACGGAACGCGCCTCATCGTGAGCCGGGGGCTTGCAAGGGAAAAAGCGCCATTCCCGCGCTTTGGAAACCACCCGGAAATTGTGGTTATAGAATTATGACCCGCCGCATCTGTCATTCCGAGCAAGCGTAGCGCGTCGAGAAATCTACCCAAGCCAAGAACCAATTGCCCGCCGGGGGCGAGTTTTCAGAGAAACTAGTACGCCATGTAGCTCAACCGCAAAGGTGTCGTGCTTCCCCGCACATCATCAATGAATGCTTTTGGGTGGGAAATGAACGAGATTGTATTCATGAGCGACTGGAAGAACGTCTCTTCGTACTCGAACTTAAAATCCTCAAAAGAGCCGTCAAAATCCTGCTCCTTGCTGATTTTTTCCTTTGCGTCCTCCAACGAGCAAATATCGTCAACAAGACCGTTTTCCTTTGCCTGAGCCGCCGTGTAGATTCTGCCGTCGGCAAGAGTCTTCACATACGCAATGTCCTTTCCGCGGCTCTCGGCAACAATTCCCGTGAACTGCTCGTAGGCATCGTCGGCAATGCTCTGCATGATGTTCCGCTGCTCTTCGGTAAGGGGGCTGTTGTAATTGAGCATGTTCTTGTTCCGCCCAGCCGTAAATGTCGTGGACTTTATGCCGATTTTTTCAAGCATTCCCGTCGCGTCAACGCTGGAACCGCAAATAACGCCGATGGAGCCGGTAAGCGTGTTTCTGTTCGCAAAAATCGTGTCCGCAGCGCACCCGATGTAATATCCGCCGCTTGCCGCAAGGGAAGCAAAATACGCGTAAACAGGACGCTCAGTCTCCTTCTTGTACTCCAACAGCTTCAAATACGCCTCGTCCGCCTCATACACCGTGCCTCCAGGCGAATCGATGAAAAGCAGGATTCCGCAATTCTTCTTGTCGTCCTTCAAGTTGTCGATTGTCCTAAGCAGCCACTCTTGGTCATAAGTCTTGTTCGACGGCGAAATGACCCCCTCTATGTGAAGGACGGCAATATAATCGTTCTTGAGTTTTGGATGGGCATTTTCCTTCCCCAAGCCGAACTTTTTTTCGATTCTAACAATGCCAGGATTTGTGATGACCACTCCCGGTTCATCGGGAGCGTAGTTTCCACCGACAATGCCGAAGCACAACGAGATGAGCGCAAGAGCAATAATTGCAATCAAAATGATTAGACCTTTTTTATTTTTCATGAATTTTCTCCAAAGTTATGTATGTTTATTGTGTGCAGTGCCGATTTTGCTTTTCGCTACTCCGAGAAATCCGACGGCTTCAAGGCACCCCTCTGGATGGCCTCCATTTTTATGGCCGTGTATGCGTTCGCATAGGACAGCGAAATGTAAGGGGTCAGCCAGAAAAAACCGATTCCACAGGTCAGGCACGAAAGAATCATCCAGCCCAAGAAGCTCAAGTACATGACAAAAAGCTCCGACTTGTGACCGAACGTCATGATTTTGCTTATGTTCATAGCCTTTGTCACACTGATTCCTGGATTTTCAACGATGACATAGAACATCATTGAATAGGAGATTCCCTTCACGATTCCAGGAATGATGAACAAGAGCATCCAAAGGGTCGTCCACAAAACGAACCACAAGAATCCCAAAATCCCCGAAAGATAATAGTCGCCAAGCCCCACCAAAAAATCGTTGAAGCTCATCTCTTCCGTCGTGCGGCTCATCTTCAAGTAGAAATAAGCCTCCGCCGTCACAAAAATTCCCATGACAGCGATAAACAAAACGTCCACGATGAAGCCGGAGCCGTTATACTGTCTAAGCACAAAATCAGCTTTTTTGTATGCAAAGCTGAGGGAAGAAAAAATTGCGCTTGTAAGCACAGTCACAAGCACAGGCATTTTCCATCGTCCTTTCAGCTGCGCCAACGCATCTCGTTTGAATTGCCTAAAATCTATCATTTTCGTCTCCGCAATTCCAGAAAAAGGATTATTAACACTTTAAGCGATTAACAATCCATTTCCCAGAAAAAAATTTTCTCCATTATTTTAAAGCGTACATTCCGCAAACTCAACTGGTTTCAATCAGATGGTACGCCAATCGACCCCGTTTTTTCCCTCGAACACACGAACACGGCATTTTTGCTTTCCTGCATTCCGCGCAAAAAAATCCAAGTCGGCGGCATATTCGCTCATCACGTCGTCAGGGTGATAATTTGTAGCAAACGAAGATTCCGTGCCGTCGAACGTGCATTGCCCCAGCGCGCCGTGCATCAAAATCAAATCTTCCGCAATGGGAACAAGCCGATTGAGTTTTTTCGCCTGCAATTTGCCCCGCACAAATTCTTTCTGCAGATTAGTTATATACTCGGCGGATTTTTTATCGGAATGCCCGCCCGCACGGGAATCGCAAAAAATCGCGAAATCCCACAAGAATGTGCTGGGCTTTTCCTTGAGAGCGTAGAGCACAGAATTGAACCACGGAACGGCACGCCCCTGTGTATAGAACAAATTGGTCGCCTCCGCAAGTTTTTGTGCGCTTGCCAAATCCCGCTTGGAAAATTGCGGCGTGCAAATCACATGGTACGGCGGATTTTCGTCCCACACCATGCCGTAGCCAGCAGCGTCGTCGTGCAGGTTTGTTCCAGGAAGCACGGACAGGCAGAACAGCTCCAAATTGTTCGGGTAGAGCGAAAGCGCAAAATCAATTGAGTTCTTGAATCCCTGCAAGTTGTCGCCCGGAAGCCCGTAAATCAAGTCAAAACCGAATGTGACCCCAGTTTCGTTCAAGAACCCGATGTTGTGCGCGAACTGCTTTTTGTCCAAAGTCCTATGGACTTTTTTCAGCACCTCGGGGTTGGAGCTTTGCAGCCCGAACTGAATACAACACGGAATCTTTGCAAACGCCCTGGCTATCTCACGGTCAATGAATTCAGCCCGCGCCTCAAAATAAAAGAACATTCCCGGTGCTTTTTTCTGAATCAGCTTGAGCATTTGCATGGCGCGGTCTTTGTTCGCGTTGTATGTGGGGTCAAGGACGAACACCTGCGGAATCTTTTTTCTCGCAAAAAGCTCCAGCTCTTTCTCAAGCCGGGCAAGAGGAAAATACGCGATTTTTTTCTCGCCCTTGCTCTCATAGCAATACGAGCATTTGAACGGGCAGCCACGGGCAAGCTCCCACAATGCGCCTCCATACTTGCTCACATCCAGCGTGCCGTCAAGGTACGGAGAGGAAACGCTTTCCGGGGAACAAGGCGTTGCCCGAAACACCGACAGCGAGTGAGCCGCATTTTTGGAGCCAGTTGCGTACACGCCTGGAATCTGGAAAATCAAGTCGTCCGGCGATTCGTCTGCCGTCCCGTCTTTTGCGGCAAGATGCTCTATGAGCGCGGGAACGGCAACTTCCCCCTGCCCCGCCACAGTAAAGTCCATGTTCAAAAAATTCATGGGGTTTGCCGTCACCTCAGGCCCGCCGGCAATCGTCACACACTCTGGCAGAAGCCGCTTCAGCTCGCCAGCGCATTTGTCCAAAATGACATGATTCCACACATACACGCTAAAGCAGACGGCAAACGGCTTTGACTTTGCAAGGGATTGGGCTATCATCTGCGCTGCCCGCTCCTCCCCGCCCAAAGACACGGCTTTTTGGAACGACTCGTCCTCTCTGGAAAAATCAGCCAGCTCCACGCAAAACGATTCCAGCGTCTTTGTCGCCTTTATGCTCGACGCAATGCAGGCGGCTCCGAGCGGCATTGCCTGAGGGGAGGTTTCCACAAGAACAGTTGTGCATATGATTTTTGGGGAATGTTCCGACATTTTGCGCTAGTTCCTTTCCACGGACAAGATGACATCTTTCAAATGGCGGTTTCCCACCGATGCCTCGTTCAAAAGCTGGGCAAAGCTGCGATATTTTTTCCCAAAATACTGCTCGCCGAAAATGATGACATTGCGCCCGTCATCATCCTTGTCGTAGAAAAAATTATATTTCACTCCGTCATAGCTGAATTCAAACTCCTGCTTCAACTCAGTCATGCGCCGCAATTCACTGATTGTCATATGGTGATTCTACTTGAATTCGGCAGATGTGTCATTGTGATGACGTTGTTGCAAAACCAAAAATTGTATATCATGGCGGTACGTGGTGTATCATGCTTTTTTCGCTCATTATTTATCCGATTTATCTGCTAATCGAATGTATATTCACATTTTTCATGCGCTTTTCCGCAAATGTCGGATGCAGCGTCATCGGCATAAGCGTCGGCATAACATTTTTGTGCCTTCCGCTCTATGCCGTGGCGGAGCACTGGCAGCGCATCGAGCGCGACAAACAAAAGTCGATGGGAAAATGGCTTTCCCGCATAAAAGCCACGTTCAAAGGCGACGAGCGGTACATGATGACCATGGCATTCTACCGCGAGCAGCACTACAATCCCATCATGGCGTTGCGCTCTTCGTTCGGGCTGCTCATCCAAATTCCCTTTTTCATTGCCGCATATTCTTTTCTCTCGCACCTGCCCGAACTGCACGGGCGTTCATTCTTGTTCATCAGGGATATGGGCGCGCCGGATGCGTTGTTCTCAATCGGCTCGTTTTCGATAAACGCGCTTCCGGTCATCATGACCGCCATAAACATAATCTCCGGGCTGATTTACACGAAAGGGTTCACGCTAAAAGAAAAACTGCAGCCGCTGGTGCTGGCGCTCCTTTTCCTGCTGATTCTCTACCGCTCACCGAGCGGGCTTGTCCTGTACTGGACGTGCAACAACATATTCAGTCTCATCAAAAATATTTTTTATAAGCTCAAACATCCGCTCGCAGCGTTCTGGGTATGCGCCTGCGCGGCACTCATCCCCGTTTCCGCAAAGATAATCTGCTTCACGACGATAAAGCCCAAATACAAAGCCATCTATATGCTGACCGTGCTGGTCGTGTTCTTCCTCCCCGCACTGATGACGCTCACGAAAAAACTGCTGTTCGGATTCCTTGCCCCGCTTGTAAAGGATTCCCGCACACGGGCGACGCTGTATTTTTGCTCGTGCGCGGTTCTGTTCCTGCTTCTGGGGCTTGCCACGCCCTCCACGCTCATCGCCGACTCGCCGGTTGAATTCTCCGACATAGGAAATCACCCGAACCCGCTTTTCTACATTCTCAACACGGCACTCCAAGCGTTCGGAATATTCGGATTTTGGGCGACGGCGATTTATTTCCTCTTCAACGCGCACGTGCAGACCGTGCTCTGCCTCGTCATGGCGAGCCTTGCGGCAGGGAGCGTCTGCAACTCGTATGTTTTCATGCTCACCTACGGCGATTTGTCGTCGTCGCTTGTTTTCTTGAACGCAAACACTGATTTTCAGACGGTTTCCGCCGTTTCCGCCCTGAATGTAGCGGTGCTCGGCATCGTCATCGTGCTCGTCCTCGCACTGAGCGTTTTCAGGCGCGGAAAACTGCTGGTGTCAGCCCAAGTCACCGTATCGCTCACGTTCATCGCGCTGTCCGCGTTAAACGTCTCCGCAATCAAAACGGCGTACGCGAACTATGTCGCCTCCAAAAGCACGGACTCGGCCGTGAGCATTGAGCCGATTTTTCATCTCTCAAAGACAAAGCCGAACATCGTCGTCCTCATGCTCGACTGCGCCCACGGCGGTTACATTCCCGAAGTGTTCAACGAAGCTCCCGAGCTGAAAGACGTGTACAGCGGATTTACCTTTTATCTGAACACGCTTTCGTTCAACGGCCACACGATACAGGGCGCGCCGGGAATTTTCGGCGGCTACGAATACACGCCGCTTGAAATGAACCGGCGCAGCGAAAAACCGCTCGTTGAAAAACACAACGAAGCGTTGCTCATGCTGCCGCGCCTCCTCTCGGAAAACGGCTTTTCCGCAACGATAACGGATCCGTCGTTCGCAAACTACAGCGATTACATGGATCTGACAATCCTGGACGCGTATCCCGAAATCACCGGGCGCAAACTGTACGGAACGTACTCCGCGCTGTGGAATCAGCAGAACGGAAACAAATCGGGGATAGACAACACGGAGACGCTTCTCAAACGCAACCTGTTTTTTTTCAGCATATTCCGGGCAAGCCCCATAGCCATCCGCGAAATGATTTATATCGACGGACTGTATTGGAATCCGAACAGCGAAATAAACCGCACGCAGGAGACAATCGGCTGGTACTCGGAACTTGACTACCTGCCGGAGCTTACCGATTTTTCAAGCGGCGACCGCCCCACCTACACGGCGATTGTCAACGAGTTCACCCACACAAACCTCCTGCTGCAGGCACCCGATTATGTCCCCGTGAGCACCGTCACCGATTACGGAACGTCCGCATACAAGAAAGAGGGCGGGTATCATGTCGCCATTTCCTCGCTGAAGCGGGTGGGAGAATGGCTGACGTACCTGAAAGCACACGGTGCGTACGACAACACCCGCATCATAATCGTGTCCGACCACGGAAAAGGCGCGCTGATGTACTTTGACGAGAACAAGGCGCTTGACGACGCAATCCACGGAACGCTGTACAGGGGACGCGGGCATTTTCATCCGATTCTGTTCTTCAAGGATTTCAATGCCGCGGGGCAGATTGCGTTTGACACCACGACGTTCATGACGAATGCTGACGTTCCCTCGCTCGTGCTCGGAGGAGGGCTTTTGGAGGAGCCGGTCAATCCGTTCACGCACAAGGAAATCCCGCTTCACACCGAAAAAATCAAGGCGGACGGCGTTATCGTCTCCGCCAACGACAAGCACGTTCCGTTCGACCACGGGAAATACCGATTCAGCATCAAGAACGACGAATGGTGGCTCGTAAAGGACAACATATTCAAATCCGAGAACTGGACGCGCGCGCATCCATTTGAATGACGACATGCTGTGCCCGCCATGCGAAAAATCGTTTGAATATTAGTTTTTTTCAGTCTACAATAAAGCCCTATGGAAAATTCAAGTCTTACGACCGTGTACTTAACCAACAGTCTCGAAATAAAAAGTAGCAGCACAGAATTTTTCATTGCATTTGAGGAAAACGGAAAAAATCACACAAAACTTCAAGAACTTGTTCTTCCCGAGGAGCAGGATGCCCTCACAGAATTTTTGATTGGCACGAAAGACAGCAAAAAGTACAGCATTTTCCATTTGCGCGATTGCAGCGACAATTACAATCTGTACATAATCACTTCATATTACAGTGTTGAAAAGCAGCTTCTTTGCGTTGAGATTTTAAAGCTTGACGATGCTTTCCAAAAATTCAAGGACATGGAATTTCAGCTGAAAAGCTACACAACAGCCTTGTGCATCACAGGCGAATATGTTTTCATCTACAGGAAATCGGACAATTCATTCTCGCTTCATTATTTTTTGAACAAAAAGCGAATAACGCTATTTGCAGGCGACATAGACACATTCCAAGAAAACAGCATACGCAACGCGTATTTTCTCGGAAAGCAAATCGCAAAATTCAAGGGAATGATTCAAAAAATCAAGAACCTTGACGAAACCATAAACGAATCGTTTGAAAGTACAATCCGTTCCAGCGGGAATCTCAAAGAAAGCATCGTGTTCAAGGGTGTCCGCCAAGAAACCGGAAACGATGAAATCATCGTGGGGCGCATTCTCAATTCGGAAAACGAAAAGCACATTGAAAAGACAAAATCCCTCATCGAAGAACTCAAACTTGATTCGCTCACAAAAGTGTTCAACAAGAAAGCCATAACCGAATATGCAATTGAGCGGGTAAAGTCGAACAAAACAGACTATATCGCGCTCATGATTATTGACCTTGACCATTTCAAGCCGGTGAACGACGCTTACGGCCACATTGCGGGGGACAAAGTTCTCGCCGAGACGGGACGAATCCTCAAGGACATTGCTGGCGAAAGCGGCGTTGTGGGACGGTACGGCGGAGACGAATTCATCATGGTCATAGGCGGCATGACGAGCGAAACCATTCTCCGCGGCACACTCCATGCAATCCTTGCGCAAATCAGCAACGCATTTGAGGATTCTTTCGATGACATACATGTGACGGCTTCCGTGGGCTGTGCATTGCATCCAACAAACGGCAAGACATACAAAGAATTGTTCAATAAAGCCGATTTTTGTCTGTACCGCGCAAAGGACAAGGGGCGCAACAGATATGTTTTCTTCCGCGACGAGCTTCACGCGCAGCTGTACAAGAAAGCCACCGAAGCAAAGACGGACGGCATAAAATACGATGACCGAGAAGTGAAAGAACTTGAATATATGTCAAAGTTCATGCAGGACTTGGGCAACGAACCGTTAAACGCAATTGCGTTCATTCTCAAGCACATGAAGGAAACATACGGATTGGACGACATTTCGCTTTTTTACGGAAAAGACATGGAGCTTGTCTACACCCTCGGCAACGACTCCCAGATTCATGAAAACGCCCACTATGCGTTCAGCGAGGGATTCAAAGCCGCGCTCAACGGAAAAAAATACGTTCGAGTTGATTTTCCCCAGGACTTCCGCTCCGAATACAATGAGTTTTCCCAGGAGATGAAAAAACGCGGCGTGCTTTCAACAATCCAGTGCATTTTGGGCACGGAAAACGACATAAAAGGGCTTGTCACATTCAATCGAACAAAAGCGGCAGCCCTCTTCGCCGAGTACGAGCAAAATTGTGCTGTCATGTTCGCATCTATTTTGAATTTGCTCCCAGAATCAACAAAAACCAATTTTCTATTGTACAGTAGACTAAAAAGCTGAATCTTATTACCTTTTTCTTGGAGAAAATCATGATTATTGAAAAAAACAAAATGGTAAAAATCCATTACACACTCAAAGACAGCGAAGGAACTGTCATCGATGCATCAAAAGAAAACGAGCCACTTGAATATTTGCACGGCGTGGGGATTTTGATTCCAGGCCTTGAACGGCAGCTAGAAGGAAAATCGGCAGGTGAAAAAATTCATGCGGAAGTGGAGCCGGCAGAAGGATATGGCGAATACGACGAGAATCTTGTCTCAGACGTTTCACGAAGCCAGTTCGACGCCAATATACCCATCGAAATCGGACAAACATTCCAGGCCGACACGCCCAGCGGTCCATTCCTCGTCCACGTCACGAATGTGACCGACGATACAATCACGGTTGACGGGAACCACGAGCTTGCAGGAAAAAAGCTTTTTTTCGATGTAAACATTGTTGACATTCGTGATGCCACAGCCGATGAGCTTGAGCCGTTCGAGTATTCGGGAGGCGGCTGCGGCGGCGGAGGCTGTGCAAGCTGTGGCGGCTGCGGCGGCGGTGGTTGCGGAGACGGCTGCGGGTGCAATTAGTCCTAGGGAAATTACAAGAATGAAAATAATCGAAAAACTGAACTCAAAAAAAGTGACCGTCTCCTTTGAGATTTTTCCGCCCAAAAAGCAGGACGGATTTGAATCGGTCAAAACAACCGCCATTGAGCTTACATCGCTCCACCCAGATTTCATCTCAATCACTTGCGGAGCGGGCGGCTCAACGCAAACGAACACGAGCGATTTGGCACGCGTCATTGAGCAGCAGGACACCACCGCGCTCGCCCACTTGACGTGCATCCGCTCTACAAGGGAACAGCTCCAAGAATCGGTGAAACAGTTCAAGTTGAAGGGAATCCAGAACATTCTCGCATTGCGCGGCGACTTTCCAAAAGACGCTGTGGAGGGAGAAAATCTTTTTCCCAGCGGGCTGAACCATGCAAGCGACCTTGCTGCATTCCTGAAAAGCGAGGGATTTTGTATTGGAGGCGCATGTTATCCAGAAAGCCATCCAGAAAGCACGAATCGCAATGTGGACATCGAAAATTTGAAATACAAAGTCGATGCGGGCGTTGATTTTCTCACAACGCAGATGTTTTTCGACAACGAAATGCTCTATTCGTTCCTGTACCGTCTCCAGTCGGCCGGAATCCGCGTCCCCGTCCTGGCAGGCATCATGCCCATCACGAACGCGAACCAAGTTTCCCGCATGATTGATTTGTCCAACGCCTGTGTTCCACGAAAACTCCTTGCAATCTGCGACAAGTTCCGCAATTCCCCAGACGCAATGCGCCAGGCAGGAATAGCCTATGCCACAGACCAAATCATCGACCTCATATCCAACGGTGTCCGTGGAATACACATCTACACGATGAACAAACCTGAAATCGCAAAGGCAATCATGCGCAACGTTGATTCAATCATCGCTGCAACGAACAACGTTGTCGGAGCGTAAAAATGCAAACATTCCTAGCCGTCATACTTCCGAGCATCGCGGTTTTCGTCCTCGTCGCCGTCGTCGCTTTTTTCGCATCCAGCGAGACGGCGTATCTTTCCATAACAAATTTGACGCTCAAAAAGCTTCTGAAAAATGACGATTCGACAAAAAAATCAACTCCTGCA
>JAFPYB010000082.1 GCA_017412405.1 Treponema sp.
ACAAAGCTGAGCTCACAACAGAGCGCGACATTGCTGACGAAGACCTCTGGGGCATCGTAACAAAGAAAGAAGCTGCTCGCCAGAAGCTCCAGATGCAGAGATTCGGTAACAAACAGGTTAACCGCTACATCGAGAGAGCTAAGATGGCTACACAGGAAGAGTTCACAAAGTCTATCGAGGCAGATGATCAGCAGAACGCTGGTTCTTACGACAACTAGTCTTAGATAAGGTAAGCCTTCTGTATACAAGACCGCCCATTTTGGGCGGTCTTTTTTTTGTCCAAACAAGCTTTTGTGGAATTTTTTGTTCCGATTTGCTTTTTCAAATGTTCGATGTTATCATTTTAAATATGAAAAATTCTTTGGTTTCTTTGCCCAACAAAAATGATATACAGTCCACATACGTTGCATATAATCCCGTGTTGTCCGAAATACTTGAAAAAGTCGAGGAAAAACTTAAAAAAACGATAAAACTTGCTTCAACCCCAACGTACAAATCGAGGGTCAAGTCTTTCAATAGCTACTACCAGAAAGTGTTGCGCCTAAAATCCGAGGAGGCGGAGAAGGCAAATTTCATTCCCCTTACCGACATGATGGGAATTCGCGTCATTTGTGCGTTCCTTGAGGATTTGTCGGAGGTTGAGCGTCAGGTGAAGGAGAAATTCGTTGTGCGCGAGGTGGAATACAAGGGTGCGCAACAAAATTTCCGCGAATTCGGCTATGAGTCGGTTCATGTATTGATTGCGATTCCCGATGATTGTATGCCTACGAAAAATGTTCTGCCTCTTCCAGATTCAATCGTGTGCGAAATCCAAATCAGGACAATTTTGCAGGACGCATGGGCAGAAGTGGAGCATGAGCTTGTTTACAAGACCGAGTTCACGCCTTTCGATTTGCCGCTCAAGCGAAAGCTCGCGTCCATAAACGCAAGTTTGAGTCTTGCGGATATTGTGTTCCAGGAAATCCGCGACTACCAGAGAAAGCTGCAGGGCGAGGTTGAGGTTCGCAAGGCTGCGTTCTATGAAAAAGCCGATGTTTTGACGCTTGAAAAGAATGATGCAAAGAAAACGGACGGGCAGGAGCAGAAATCCATACAGCGGGTGTCGCCTTATGTGCGCGGCACAATCGACGACATGCTTCTTGAGGCCATTCAGGCCCACAACAATGGCGAGGTGGAGAAGGCTGTCAAAATCTACTCTGAAATCTTGGGCACAACGCCACAGCCTCCGGCTCCAGTTTTGGCTGTCATCCACAAGCACCGCGGAATGGCTTTTTTTGCCGGAAACCGCTACGAAGAGGCTCTCAATGATTTTAAGGACAGCGTAAAATATGACGAAAAGGGATTCCGCTCATATTACTACATGGGAATCGTCTACAGCATCATGAGCAAACATCGCGAGGCAGTGGAGGCTTTCACAAAATCACTGGAAATACACGAATACCAGTCCCATGCTCATTACAGGCGGGCACTCTCATATTTTGCGTTGGGCGACTACAACGAGTCCATAGCCGATTTGAACGCCGCAAAGTCGTTGGGACTTCCTGACAGTGAGTGGAGAAACCTGAACGACAAACTTGTTGAGAAATTCGGCATGAAAATGTGATTTTTTGCTCTATTGAGCAAACGTGGTGGGTGTTTTCATCTCAGGTGAAGAAGTTGTAGGAAGCCGATTGCTTTTTTATGTAGTAACGCTGGGAGTGATGGTTTTTTGTCTCGAACCCTAAGAAATGGCACGGAATCTATGAGTGGTTTCCACCCCCCCCCCCCCGGGCCATTTGTCGTGGGAATGGAAATGCGTTGTGTCTGTGGAGATATAGTGGTTTGTTTTGAGCAAAAGGGAAAGAACTGATTGGTCATGCCTATTTTCTTTGAAAGACGGCTGTTCTTTTTTTACGGACGGTGAGTCATCAAACAGGTGAAGGTTTTTGGGCGACATCAATTCTTTCCATTTGTTTATG
>JAFPYB010000083.1 GCA_017412405.1 Treponema sp.
GGTGTCACAAAGAAAGTGACCGACGTTCTGGACAACGCCGGCCTTGCCTACGAAGTGTATTCGGACATCAAGCCGAACCCGCCGGTGGAAAACGTGCAGAACGGCGTGGCAGCCTGCAAGAAAGCCGGCGCGGACTACATCATCGCAATCGGCGGCGGCTCTTCAATGGACACGGCAAAAGCGGTGGGAATCATCATGACAAACCCCGAGTTCGAGGACGTGCGCAGTCTTGAGGGCGTTGCACCCACAAAGAACGCGTGTCTACCGATTCTTGCAGTTCCAACCACAAGCGGCACGGCGGCGGAAGTCACCATCAACTACGTCATCACAGACGTGCAGGCAAAGCGCAAATTCGTGTGCGTTGACGTGCATGACATTCCGCTCGTTGCGTTCGTAGACCCGGACATGATGATGTCGATGCCGGCAAAACTCGCCGCTTCCACGGGCATGGACGCGCTCACCCACGCAATCGAGGGCTACATAACAAAGGCTGCATGGGAAATGACCGACATGATGCACCTGAAAGCAATCGAAATCATCGCACGGAGTCTGCGAGCCTCTGTCAAGGGAGACGCAAAGGGGCGCGAGGAAATGGCGCTCGGCCAGTACATTGCGGGAATGGGCTTCTCAAACGTCGGTCTGGGAATTGACCATGCAATGGCACACACATTGAGCGCGTTCTACGACACGCCCCACGGTGTTGCGTGCGCAATCCTCCTTCCTACTGTCATGGAATTCAACGCGCCGGCCTCCGGGGAGAAATACCGGGAGATTGCACGGGTCATGGGCGTAAAAGACGTGGACAATATGAGCCAGGACGAATACCGCAAGGCTGCCGTTGACGCTGTTCGCCAGCTTTCTATTGATGTTGGAATTCCACAGAGCCTCAAGGACATTGTGAAGAAAGAGGATTTGGACTACTTGTCAGAATGTGCCATCAAAGACGCATGCGCCCCTGGAAATCCGCGCGATGCCTCAAAGCAGGACGTTCTCGACTTGTTCAACAGTCTCCTGAAATAGCGAAAGGCAAAAATCAGCGCAAAAAAAAGCGGGGCTATGCGGCAAAAGCCACACTGCCCCGCCAAACGCACGGACATTATTCCTGTTCAGAATCTATTTCGGCCTGCTCTTCGCAAGCCGTTCTGGAATGTTTTTCCCACCCCAGCCTGAACGCATGGGAAACAAGCTTTTCAAGATTTTTCCGCGCCTGGATTGTCATGACCCCGTTGTAGTGAGAAAGAATGTTGTGCATTTCTTCGTCTGTAATGTAGTTGAGCATTTTTTCCCTCCTAAAAGCACCGACTGTGCGGCATAATGTGATTGTGGCAAAAGCAGAAAATCGCCCTGCCGAATAAAATGGAACTGTCCGAAAAGGACAAATGGATAAGATTATCGATGATATTCAAAAAGACGCATGAATACCCTTATACCAATCCACTATAATCAATAAAAACCATAAAGTCAAGTTTTTTTAAATCAATATAAAAATCGATTTTTGCGCGTCTCATTCACAAAATCAAGCCGCCACGCAAAAATCAGCACAAAAAAACATAAAATTTGCATCATTTTTCCTTTGTATTTTCCGAGCAACTCAAGTATACTGATTATTTGATAGAATCTTATAATCGGTATTTTTATTTTTTGGGAAAAAAGACATGGGAAATGTTCAAAATTATCAATGCCCGTCATGTGGTGGTCCGCTTGAATTCGATGCACAATCATCAAAACTGAAGTGCCCATACTGCGAAAGCACATTCGAGCCTGACGAAATAGCATCCCAGCATGAGCAGGCGGAATCAGACACCTTCGACAACCAGGGCGCATCATGGAACACGAGCCAGCTTTCAGGGGAATGGGGACAGGATGCGGCTTCCATGAAAGAATATTCCTGCCCTTCATGCGGAGCGTCAATCATATGCGACGAGACCACGGCTGCAACAAGCTGCCCGTACTGCGAAAACCCCACCGTCGTTGAGACACAATTCCAAGGCTCGCTCCGCCCGGACTACATCATTCCGTTCAAGCTCCAAAAAAAGCAGGCGGTGGATGCGCTAAAATCGTTCTACAAGGACAAGCCTCTTCTGCCAAATTCCTTCGCCGAACAAAACCATCTTGAAGAAGTGAAGGGCGTGTACGTTCCATTCTGGTTTTTCGACGGAACGGCATATGGTTCCGCAATGTTCCACGCCACAAAGAGCCACACGCTCATCCAGTCCGACGAGACAATAAAAATCACCGAGCATTTCGACTGCGAGCGTTCTGGAGACATAAGCTTCAAGCTCGTGCCAGTAGATGCCTCAAAGCAGATGGACGACGACCTGATGGACTCCATCGAACCGTATGACTACGAAGAGCTAAAGCCCTTCTCCACCGGCTTTCTTCCAGGGTATTTGGCCAACATCCACGACGTGAGCGTGGAGGACTGTTTTGAGCGCGCCAACAGGCGATGCGCGGCAACGTGTCTTTTAGCCCTCAAAAGCACGGTGGTTGGCTACGAGACGTGCCAAACGACAAGCAAGAACATCACGCTCAAGGAAGGAACGGTCTCCTACGGACTTTTGCCTGTGTACCTCCTGAACACGCGCTTTGAGGACAAATTGTACACGTTCGCAATCAACGGACAGACAGGAAAAATCGTGGGAAACCTTCCGTCCAGCTCGTCCAAGGCGGCACTCAGGTTCTTCAAGCGATTTTTCACCACTCTCGTCGTTGGCGGGGGAATCGCGTTCGCACTCATGTCGTTCATGGGTTCAAACATCCAGGAAATGCTTGTTCCGGGCATTTCGATTGTTTCAATAATCTCCCTGATTGTCGCATCAGTTTCGTTGGCTTCGGCAAAATCAAAAATGCGGACTGTCGCTGCGGCATCGGGGGCATTGCAATACACGGACGGAAACGCTAATCTCAACGTCATGAACGATTCGTTCCGGTACGAGACAAAGAGCGTTGTCCAGCGCACGCGCACCACCCCGCCGAACAACAACGGCATGAATATGCATGAAAGCCCACCGTTCGGCAACCGTCCCAACGGGCATGGACGAAACGGCTGGTAATAAATCAAAAACACAGGGAATCTCCAAAATCTCGCCGAAAGCGAGTTTTATAGAGAACCCTATATATAAACCCACGGAGGAATAATATGGGACTTATATCGCTGGCAGCAAACGCGGCTGGTAGTGCTCTTGGAGTTGGCGCCATATCAGCAGTTACAGGTGCGTTGGGAGGCACTCTTGCCGACCAATGGAAAGAATATTTCTACTGCGACGCGCTCGACGCGGATGTTTTGGTTGCAAAGGGTGAAAAACGCACTGGAAAACGTTCTGCAAACACGAAGGGAACAGACAACATAATTACCAAAGGCTCTGTCATCGCCGTTGCCGACGGTCAGTGCATGATTATCGTCGATCAGGGAAAAGTTTCCGAACTGTGCGCGACCCCCGGTGAATTCGTCTATGATTCTTCAACAGAGCCATCGATTTTTGCCGGAAATTTGGGCGAAAGCATCATCGCGACTTTCAAGGAGATAGGACGCAGGTTCACGTTTGGCGGAGAGCCGCCGAAAGACCAGCGTGTGTACTACATCAACACAAAGGAGCTTGTGGGAAACAAGTACGGTACGGCATCCCCGGTTCCCTTCCGCGTCGTTGACACGCGCGCGCGCATCGACATGGATATTTCTGTAAAATGCTTCGGCGAATACAGCTACCACATTGCAGACCCAATCTTGTTCTACACGAACGTCTGCGCCAACGTCCAGTCAGAATACCGCCGCGACGCAATAGACAGCCAGCTCAGGACGGAGCTTCTCACAGCCCTCCAGCCGGCGTTCGCCCGCCTTTCCGAGCAGGGAATCCGATACTCGGCTCTTCCGGGACACACGACGGAGCTTGCCGAATACTTGAATCAGGAGCTTTCCGCAAAATGGCGCAAACTCCGCGGTCTTGAAATCGTTTCATTCGGTATTTCTTCAATAAAGGCCGATGAGGACGACGAGAAAAAAATCAAGCAGATGCAGGAGATGGCGGCGTACACCGACCCGAACATGGCGGCGGCACGTCTTGTGGGCGCACAGGCTTCGGCAATGGAAGCGGCGGCAAGCAACACGAACGGCGCAATGGCGGGCTTCATGGGAATGGGCATGGCAGGCCAGGCAGGCGGTTTCAACCCACAGAACCTGTTCGCCATGGGCCAGCAGCAGGCTCAGCAAGTCCAGCAGCAAAAACCAGCCGCACAGTCCCAGCCAGCTCCCGCAGCGGGCGGCTGGACGTGCAAATGCGGCGCACAGGCAAGCGGAAAATTCTGCCCAGAATGTGGTGCGCCAAAACCGGCGGAAAACGGCTGGACCTGCAAATGCGGTGCAGTAAACAAAGGCAAGTTCTGCTCCGAGTGCGGCTCGGCAAAACCGGCAGGTGTGCCGCAGTACAAATGCGACAAGTGCGGCTGGGAGCCTGCCGACCCAACAAAACCGCCGAAATTCTGCCCTGAATGCGGAGATCCGTTCGATACTGGGGATATTATAAATTCTTAAAATCTGTTATACTATGCAAACTATAAAGAAGGTATAAAATGAATACACCAGCAGAAATTGCAGAACTTTACATTATGGTTGGTGACGGTAAAACGTCACGCAAGTCGTGGGTGCTTTTCGTGCTCGCATGTTTTGCGGGAGCGTTCATCGCTCTCGGCGGTCTTACCAGCCAAATTGTGTCCTGCGGAGTTACGCCCGCAGGCCTCGGAAGATTTTTGAGCGGCGTTGTGTTCCCGGTCGGACTCGTAATGGTCGTCATAGCCAGTGGTGAGCTTTTCACTGGAAACTGTCTCATCTTCATCTCGGTCCTCTCAAAAAACACATACATGACGGCAATGCTCAGAACATGGCTGTTCGTCTACTTGGGAAACATGGTTGGCGGAGCATTCATCGCGGCAATGGCCAACTACGGCCACGTATTCGACTTGTACGGCGGAAAGCTTGCCGAGCTTGCCGTGAACACAGCCACTGCAAAAGTTTCCATGACGTTCATCGACGGAATGATAAAGGGTATTCTCTGCAACTTCCTCGTCTGCGTCGCAATCTGGATGTCATTCGCTACGGAAGAAATCAACGGAAAGATTCCGGTTCTATATCTTCCTGTGGCCATCTTCGTCATCTGCGGTTTTGAACACTCGGTTGCAAACATGTATTTCATTCCTGCAGGTCTCATCGCAAAATACGTCTACAACCTTCCGGCCGAGGGTCTCACGCTCCTCAACTACTTCTGGAAGAATCTTCTTCCGGTTACAGTCGGAAACATCATCGGTGGTTCAATCATCGTAGGTGCGGGCTATTGGCTCGTATTCTTGAGACCACAAGACGAAGACTAAGATTTTCAATCGCGCAAGACAAAGCCGCCCTGCCCGCAGAAAAAACTGCGAGACGCAGGCGGCTTTTTTTTCAATCGCAATAGATTCCGCAAAAATTCGCCCATCTCGAAAATCCGTGATATACTATTCTATATATTAGAAGTTTACATAGCCTGCCCAAAAACGAAAAACAGGTCAGGTCTATTGCAAACAAACGGGGTTGCACCATGAGCCGACTGAGCATACAAACAAAAGACAAATCTCAAATCACCATTGAAGAACTTTATACGGAACTTGAGCGAAGAATTGTGGCAAGCCCGCCCGGTCTGTGTTACGTCGATTTGACAAGTTCATTCATAAAACTCTGCCTTGCCCAGTCATGCGGAAAGTGCGTACCATGCCGCGTGGGGCTATTCCAGCTCGCCCGTCTCCTGGACTCCGTTTTGGACGGTCGGGCAACAATGGAAACAATCAAAATCATCAAGACAACGGCACAGAGCATATACGAGTCGGCTGATTGCGCCATCGGCTTTGAAGCTGCACGGATGGCTGTAAAATGCGTGGAGGACTGCATGGACGATTTTGTCTCCCACATTCAGGAACACCACTGCGTCTGCAACTCAAACCAGCCGCCGGCCTGCGTGTCGCTCTGCCCTGCCGGAGTTGATATTCCGGGCTACATTGCGCTCGTGGGACAAAAACACTATGCCGATGCAGTCCGTCTCATCAGGAAGGACAATCCCATGCCGGTGGTCTGCGCGTTCATCTGCGAGCATCCATGCGAAAACCGCTGCAAGCGCAACATGCTTGATTCTTCTGTGAACATTCGTGGACTAAAGCGCGTGGCGGTGGATGAGGCCGGAATCGTTCCGGTGCCAGAATGTGCGGACAAGACCGGAAAACGGGTGGCAATCGTGGGAGGAGGTCCTGGCGGGCTTTCTGCGGCATATTATCTTTCGCTCATGGGGCATACGGTGACGATTTTTGAGCAGCGGAAAAAGCTTGGCGGAATGTTGCGCTACGGAATCCCGAACTACAGGCTTCCGCGCGAGCGGCTAGACGCGGATATCAACGCCATTCTCTCGCTTGGAATCGAAGTGCACACGAACGTGAGCATCGGCAAGGACATTTCCATGCTGGAGCTTAAGAACAAATACGACGCGCTCTACATCGCAATCGGGGCGCACACCGACAAAAAGCTGGGGCTTCCAGGGGAGGAAGGCGCGGTTGGCGTTGTTCCCGCTGTGGAAATGCTCCGTGCCATTGGCGACGGCGATATGCCCGACTACTCGGGAAAGCGCGTCATTGTTGTTGGAGGCGGAAACGTGGCAATGGACGTTGCCCGCTCTGCGGTGCGTTCAGGCGCGGAATCGGTGAAAATCGTATACCGAAGACGAAAAGCCGACATGACCGCGCTTTTTGAGGAAATTGAGGGGGCGGAGGAAGAAGGCTGCGAGATTGTTGAGCTGAA
>JAFPYB010000014.1 GCA_017412405.1 Treponema sp.
AGCTCCGGCGGCTCTTCCTGTGCTGGCGGGTCAGATTTTGGATCCGACGTCTTGAACACAATGTCGCTGAACGTAGCATTAACACCACGCGCAACGGCGAGACCAACGTACACATGTTCTTTGTCCAACTGCAAGAGCTTGTCATTGTCCGGGTCGTAGAGAATGTATTCCTCAACCGTATCCTCAGAAGCGATTTCGCGCTTGTAGATTGCATGGTAGCCCGTGTTGTCCTTTTTGAGCGTGATTCTGTAAACATCGCCCGTCTTGATTGCATCCGAGTTCTGGTCATAGCTGAATGCCTGCTGGCGGCTGGTTCCCATCTGGGAGATTCCCGCATCGCCAAGCTTGATGACCTCATCGGTAAGACCTGTGACAAACCGCGCACCAAGACCGTTCTTGATTTCTTTCTTTGCACCGTTCACATGGGTTGTGAATTTCTTGGAGATGATTCCGGCACTGTTCGTGTATGCGACAACCATCGGCTCGCCGTCGATTCCCAGCTTATCCATTGCGATAAGACCGAATCCTTCCTGACCGTCAACAGCCGGGTTGTGGTAATCGACAGTGACAGTCGCCGTCAACTCCCAGTTTTCTTTCTTTGGGTCAATTACTGTATAATAGAAAGAAAGTCCATCAAAGAATGATTCAAACTTTCCGCCTTTTTCGATGATTTTCTGTGTCTCAGGGTCAAAAATGCACGAATTGAGCTTTACCTTGAGATTGTCGGAATCAAGCATTTCCATGTTGTTTCGGTCAGCTTTCGTTGACGTTCCAAACTCGGTGAATTTCCAAATGCGTTCAGCATCGGCACGAGCCGTCTTCTTGATTCCATCAGTGCGAACTTCTTCGCTTCCACGGGTTGCCCCCACGGAAACTGTGGTAACCGTTCCCACAGGAAGCGTGATTTCCGTTGAAAGCGACGTTGTCTTTGGTTGGCTTACGCGCTTTCCGTTCTCATCAACGTAGTAGACGATATAGCCATCAGCCTCGTTCACCGAATCCCACTCGACTTTGAGTTTTCCGCCACCTACATTGAGGATGGAGACTGGAGTTTTTACGAGCGGCAATTTGTATTCAAATGTTTTTTCTGCGGACGTGTGCTTTGCACTTTCGCCATTCCGTTCCGCCGTAACAACAAATGTGAGCGTACCCGACTTTTTCACCTCGAATACGGCAGTTTTTTCTTCTTTTCTGGTTTTTCCGAACGTCTTCTTGCTTGAAGCCGCGCCTGACATGGTAACGCTTCCTTTGTCAGCACCATCGTCGGCAGTGAGGGCTTTGAATGAAACAGTAATTTCGTTGGGACCAGATTGTTCAATTTTTGTAATCTGTGGATTTGCAACTGTTGACCAATCCTTTCGGTCTGCGAACAGACCACTTGCAGCAAAAAAAGAAAGTGCAGCAGCCACAATCTTGATGAATGATTTTTTCATCATGCCTCCTTGTAAAAACTCCGCGTTAGCGGCGTTGCATGGAGGCAACGAATCAGCAAGTTTTCGCCAACGGTGAAAACTTGGCCGTGATAAAATTACAAGGATGTAATTTTATCATGCCTCCTTTATTAAATACACAAAAAAGCTGCCTAAAAAGCGAATGTCATTGCCAGCGCAGCTTGGAACATGGTTCAACACACGCCAAAACACCAGCAATGCCATTTCAGAACTTATTAGACAGCCCCTGAAATGTTGTTATTTTCCAACGACAACCTGATAAATGTATCCTGTTCCAGAAGTTGCGTATACGCAATATGTGCCGTCTTTTGCAACAGCAACATCGCCAACAGTGACAGGATTTGAACCGTTGTCCGGCTCCATTGTGATAACGCCGATTTCCTCACCGCTTTCAACATTCACAACATGGAGCGGGCGCGAATCAGTCTTTGAAGAAGAAAGTGCATAACATCTGATTGTCTCTCCAGCTTTTGCCGGGAAAGAAATGTTTCTGAAATCAACTTTTCCAGAGCCTTTTGTAGAAATTCTCTGTGTGAAAATGTCCTCACCCACTGTTTTTGGCACATCAGCAATTGACTGAACTTCCATTGCTTTTTCTTCTGTTGCGACGAGCACGAATCCGTCCGGCTGCTCAAGGCTTGTTGAAACAACTCCCTTGTCAATATCATTTGCGCTTACATAGCGTGCATCTGAAAGCGGTTTTACTTCTGCGGCTTTTGCTGGGGCTGGAGCAGCCGGTTCTGCAGCCTTTGCCTCTGCAGCAGGAGCCGAAGCTGGAGCTGCAGTCTCTGCTTTTTTGTTACAAGAAACGAACGACATCATCAACGCTGCTGAAACGACAGCAGAAATTGCCAAAACTGATTTTTTCATAGGAAAACACTCCTTATTTTTTATAGACTACCCTTATTTTATCGCATTTTTATTTTTTTTTGAAGTTTTTTTTTCGATTATTCGCGCAACTGCTTGGGCAATCAAATAAAAAGCACGGTGTTTCCAGTCCTAGTCGGCGGTGTCCACGAATTTCAAGACAACTTCCGTGTCGTCTTTTCCAGCCTGCTTAAATGTAAGAGTGGTGGACTTTCCATTTCTGTCATAGTTCTTTCCCTCTTCATTTCCGTCCTCTCCGCCTTTCAAAAGCCACCAATCGTGGTATGCGCTTGAAGAAACTTCTGGCGCACCTCCAAAGAAAAAATCCGAGACCGGATACTCACTTCCGTTGTACGAAACAGTCACCCCATCCGCTCCCCCTGGAAAATTGGTGGTTGTAACCATCCATATAGCCGTTCCATATTTGGAAGCCATATCCTCGTTCGAGCTTTTGTTCCCAGCCATACTAGAAGAATTGTAGGTGACTGTCACTTCATAACCATTATCAGTTTTTTTCTGTGTTACCTCAACCTTATCCGCATTTTTCGTCCATGTACTCCATGAATTATCGTTTTGATTCTCAACACCACCCGCACGTTTCGCATATTCAAGGCTGATGAATTCTTTTTCCGTCTGATTTGCCGCATTGCCAGAAGTGCTACCAGAGCCACTTCCGGCACTTCCGTTCGATTTTTTTATCCAGATTGCATACAATGTGATGTTTTCGTTAATCGGCGTGTTGAAATTGAAGCTGCGAGACACATTGCCCTTCTTGTACGCCCAGCCCGCAAAAGTGTACCCGGACCGTGACGGAACAGAACTTCCAGAAAGGCTAACGGCCGTCTTTCCGCGCTCAACCTTCTGAGTGGCAATGACAGCCCCATCGATTGATTCAAAAGTAACTGTACAATGCGATGAATCTGCGGTTGTTCCCGAACTGGCGGAACTTGACGAAGATGACGTTGACTGCGTGCTACTCGTGCTTGAGTCGTCATCACTTGAATCAGTACATGACGGAAAAAAACACACAATTCCAAACATAATCATAAAAATAACAACAGCTTTCACCATCGTTCTCATAAGAAATCCTCCTGCGATTTCATTTTGAAAGCCATGCACCACGACAACACCCGCAAACAAGCAAAATGTTCCTTGTCTGGTTCATAACTAGTATCTAAAACTAATCATAAAATATTTAGGCAAATCTGTCTAGTATGAGCATGTTTTAGCAAAAAATTCCTATCATATCAGTACATATGAGTTTCAATGAAAATCTAAAAGAAGCGATGTATTGCAAAAACCTAACGACTTTGCAGCTGGCGGATTTGACTGAAATCAATTCAGGGACAATAAGCAACTACCTAAAGACAAAAGGATCCATGCCGCCAGCAGACAAAGCATTGAAACTCGCACAAGCGTTGGATGTGAGCGTGGACTTTTTGGTAAATGGCTTTGATTCCAAATCACCTTCCTCAATCCAACAGAAAAGTCCATTTACAGCCGATGTTTACAGGCTTGCACAAGATTTGTCAAATCTACGGAAAGAAGAGTTGAACGCCATAAAAGGCATAATAAAGATTTTGAAAGACAGGAATACCTGACTCTCACCATCGAAAAAAAGCAGGTTCCGTGGTATACTTTTTTGTTGCAAAAACAACACTGGAGAAAAATCAAAAT
The DNA here is from genome assembly GCA_017412405.1 of Treponema sp. GTDB lineage: Bacteria > Spirochaetota > Spirochaetia > Treponematales > Treponemataceae > Treponema_D. Next base: position 3,996 of record JAFPYB010000014.1, read on the forward strand.
GACCATAGAACATGAGGAATTGGCAACACTTGTCCCTCATCGGGGAAAAATGTTCATCATCGGCAGGATTGTGGACGCTTCCGTGGACGACTGGAGCATAGAAAGCGAGACAAGGATAACGGACGATTTCATGTTTTTTGACGCGAACGCGGGCGGAGTGCCAAATTATGCGTGTTTTGAGATTATCGCCCAGACAATTTCCGCGCTCACAGGGCTGTACACAAGAGAAAAAGGGCTTTTGCCGAACATGGGGTTCATTCTGAGCGTATCAAGCTTGAATTTTGATTTTGATTTTCTCAAAAGCGGCCAGACCGTCCGGGCAAAAGCCGTTCGGGAGGCTGCGCTAGACAATGTGTATTCGTTCTCCGCCACACTGCTTGTGGACAACGTGGAAGCTGGAGGCGGAAAACTCACAGTAATTGAAGTGGTGGACAAGTAGAAAAAAACTTTTTTTGTCTCAAAAATTGCACTTTTTCAAGTCAATTGTCTGCAATCTGCGCGATATGTCCTTCAAGATTGGGCAACCGTCCGAACAATCAAGCTCACGTTGCAGCCGCCGAAGGCAAAGGAATTGCTCATGCAACACTGAATGTCGCGAGAATGAGCCTGAGACGACGAAACAAGATTGATGGGCGGTATTTTTTCGTCAAAAACGCCGTCCCACACATGAAGCGGAAGAATCTGGTGCTTGATGGCGCAAAAACAAACGGCAAGCTCCAAACTCCCCGCTGCGCCCAACGTATGCCCTGTCAGGGGCTTTGTTGAACTTGCAGGAACGCAATAATCACCAAAAACCAACCGAACTCCAGCCGCTTCCATGCTGTCATTCAGCTTTGTTCCCGTGCCGTGCAAATTCACATAATCAACATCAGCAGCAGAAATACCTGCACTCTCCAACGCCACTTTCATCGCCTGCGCCGCCCCCGTGCCGTCAGCAAGGGGAGCCGTCATATGGCTTGCATCCGAGCTTTCGCCAGCCCCCGCAAGCACAATTCCAGTTCCGTCAATGTCGTCGCGGCTCAAGACAAACACGCTCGCACCCTCACCCAAATTTATTCCGTTCCTGTTTTTTGAGAATGGATTTGTCTTTTCGTGGCTCACGGCCTCAAGACTGTCAAAACCAAGAAGCACAGTGTCGCTCGCAACGTCCACACCGCCTGCAACCACCGCATCGCACACGCCCGCAAGAATCAGCTCCCGCGCCTTGACAAGCGCACTGGCACTGGACGAACACGCCGTACTGAACGCAAGGCATATTCCCGCCGTACCAAGCCGTTTTGCCGTGAACACAGCCGGGTAATCGGCACCCTGCATTTTCAGCTCATATCCGCTGGGAAAAGAACCGCCGGCAAAAAACGCTTTGTGTCCCGCCAACGAAAGTTCGCTGCCGTTGTCGCACGAGCCAATGCACACGCCAACGCGAGCCGCCCCGTACTTGGCGACTGCTTTTTTTGCCGCGTTTTCAACCGACGAAAGGGCACGGTCAAGAATCTGTACAACGCGCATATCAAAAGGGGCGTCTGTTGGCTCCAAGAGTGCTTCGTCGATTTTTCCCACAAAGAATGATTTTACGCCGTTTTCCCCCACAAGGGAGCAATCGACTTTTTTGATTCCGTCCCGATTGCCCGACGAAAGATTTTTGACAAACTGCGCCTGCGCCTGGGGAGTGAGCGAATTGCCCGCCGCGCATATATAACCAGGATTTGAAAGATACAAGTTCATACATCAGTCCTTATGTTTCCCAATTGAGCCAAAAGCGCACTTACAGCCGCCGTCGTAAGACCCGCGAACACTGTCAGCCCAATCATGTGGACTGGCACAAAATCAGAAAGCGCAAGCGCACCAAAGGAAAGAGCCGTAGTCACAAAGGAAAGCAGAACCGCCTGTGTGTTCAGTCTGCCATCCGCACCGTTTTTTGCCCCTTCCACAGCATAAATAATGTAATCAAGACCAAGACCAAATACAAGCACAAGAGCCGTAATCGGGAAAAAACTCACTGGAATGTGGCACAGCAACAAAACTCCCAGCGTTACGCACGTCACAAGCAAAGGGACGAACGCTATGACCGCCACTGTTTTTCTTGGGTAACAAAAGGCGAGAACCAGAACCACCAAAGCAAACGCAGCAGCAAGGAGCATGAGCATGGAACGGGACAATTCATCGAGCTGCACTGAAATATCCGCAGCCTTGTTCACAAAATACACGCCATCCATGCCCTCTTTTTCCACGAGATGCCGAAAATACTCTTCGTCCGTTGCATGGAGCGGAATCACACAGGAATAAAAATCGCCGCCAATGTTGCCAATCCACACACTGGAAAGAGCCGAGCGCACCGATTCGGGAAGCGACTCCACCCCAGACGGCCCACCATCAAGCAGAATCAGATTATGCTCCCGCCTGGAAAAATCCTCCAGAAAATCCGCCGAGCTGTCTATCCCAAAAGAAGATAGCTGCGCCCGAGCCAGAGGAAGAAGATTCCTGCAAGCCTCATAGCTGCGCTTCTGCTTTTTGGGCGACGGAACGAACTGGGACACCGAAAGATAATGCTCCAGCTTTCCTTCCAGCCTCGCCTCATCAAGCACAGCCGAAAATGATTCGTCTTTTTCAAGAAGCTGTTCCGCGCTCTGCGCCTTTATGATGAAATACCAGCCGTAGGAACCGGCATTCATCACTTGGTTCGCCTCCCGCTCATTTTCCATCAAGAAAGGGGACATGGAATACAACCCTGAAACACTGTTCTTGATTTTGAGCGCATCATGGCGCACAATCAGCACCACAGATGACGCGACGAACAAAAAAATCGGGACAAACCGTATGCCACGCTTCCAAGCCGCACTCCGAGCCACAAAAACTCGGGAAGCCCCCTTGGACTCCGCAACAACCACCGCCTTGGGCTTTTTCAAAATCGGATAGACAAAGACCACTGAAAGATACGAGCTTAGCAAGCCCGAAAACAAAAAAATCGATGTTTGCTTCAAAAACGGAAAAGGCGCGAAAAAAAGCGCGGCAAAGCACAATTCCGACGAGACAAAACCCAGGGTGATTCCGCGGAAAATATAGTCCCGCACGAAAAAAGAAGTTTTGACATGATGATTTTTTTTCCAATGGACGAAAAAGTGTATCGAGTAATCAAGGCACGTTCCAATGAGCGTCGTTCCGAAAACGAACGTGAGAACATGGATTTTCCCAAACACGCACACCGTCATCATAAGCCCCATAAGGCACGAAATAGACACGGACACAACAGAGGCAACAGACGGCACAATGCTCCTGAAAACGAGGAGGAACATAACGAACACGAGGAAAAGCCCCACGCTGGAAATGACAGAAATCTGCCGCTGGGCATTTTCCGCGCTTTCCGCGCTGTGGAACGGAACTCCGCTGAACACGAAGGCAACGTCCGACGACGAAAGCCGCTCGCACTCACGGCGGATTTTTTTCACTCCGTTGTCCCAGGAGGAAAGGGACGCTCCGCTTTCGGAAAGCACCGCCCGCACAAGAACGTACCAAAATCCGTCTTTGTGCGCGGAAAGCACATCGTCCTTCGGAGCAAAAGCCGTGGAAGTTGCCGCGCCGCCATCAACAATAGCGTGAAGTTCCGATTCCGTGAGCAAAAACGGGTCGGTTTCAAGATTGGACAAGTCCGAGAGCAAGAACGGGCTGTACGAGGTTTCAATGGCTTCTTGGGCGACAAGGGCGGCATTTCCGCTTTCAAGGCGGGCAATCATACTGTCGGAAAGCAGCTGGTAGCGGTATTCGTACACCCAGGACGCAAGAGCGGAAACATCGGCAAAATCCACAAAAAGCGACATTTCATCAAAATACGCGTTTCCACGGGCATTTTTTGCCCCTGAGCATGACTCGTACAATTTTGCCGCCACCCCACGAGCTTGGTCAAAATCAGGCGACTTTGCAAGGACAATGACGGAGCGGCTCGTCCGCCCTGCAAGCGCGGAATCAGCAGCCTGCACGTCCCTAAGTGCGCTGGACGAAGGCAAAATATCAAAAAGGCTCGTTTGGAACTGAACACCGCCCAAAAAAAGGCGGGCAAGGAAAAAAATCAGCACACCGCAATGGAACACGAGCCACAAAGCCATTCCGTTTTTCTCGCGGAAAATCGATTTCATGACTCGCCCCAAAAATCAAAAAAATTGTACCACTGGTACATATGCTCGCGGCAGTGCGATTCAAGTTCCGCCACATATGTTTGTGCCGTTTGAGCAATGCGGTTCTCCCGCTCTTTTCTCGGGCAGTCAAAATCAATCGGATTTTTTTTCACGAACATATCGTAGCGCGAGGACAGGCTTATATCCCTGTGGCGCAAACCGAACACAAAATAGGACGGCACGTTCAAAAGAGAAAGGAGCAAAAACACGCCGTAAGGAAACGGAGCATCCGCGCCAAAGAACGGAAGCCGTATTGTGCGGTTGGAATATTCGCTCACACGGTCGCCAGCAATAACGACAACTTCGCCTTTTTCAAGCCGCTCCTGAAGCAGAATGATTGTCTGGAGTCCGATGTCCTTTGAGCTTATCACATGGAACGACGAGTCGGCATTGATTTTGTTCAAAATAGAATAAAACCCGGCAGAGATGTTCATGTTTGAAATGGTGGTAATGCTCATCCTGCGTTCCGTCCCGCTTTCGCCAAAACTGGCAAGACCTTTTAGCATCTGCACGTTTCCCAAGTGGGAAATGACAAGCACCGTCCCCCGGCCATTATTGATGTTCTGCACCAAATCATGCACGTCGTCGTCCTGCCACTGCACGTTCTTGAACGAGAACTTGCCTGCCCACGCCTGCATATCTTCCACCAGATTTATGGCAAAGCTGATGACGTGCTTGCACGACGAGCCTTTTTTTCCTGCATGGCGGAAAAACTGATTGGAGAAAAAACGCGCCTGCTTTGAGCAAAGCCAATAGAAAAACCCGATGGGAAACGCAAGAAAGCGAAGCACCACAGGCGGAAGAATTTTCAGGCAGAAGAACATGAGCGCAAAGCCGATTTTGTTGTTCTGCTTGATTTCATACCAGTTCGATTTTGAAGCCGCCTTATCTTCCACGGATTTTTCTCCACAACAACATCGGGCTTCTTATAATCATGCCGCAGCAGAATTTTGTGAACACCCACGAAATGCGCACATTGTCGCGGAACGCACGAAAATTCGACACGCCGTCCGACGGATATGTAACGCGCACAGGATAAAACTCAAAAGGCACACCGCGCCAAATGAGCTTTATCAAAATATCAATGTCAAAACCCATGCGGCTGTCAATGTGACCATGTTTCAAGAAGCGGCACGTCTCGTCCACTGGATAGATTCTGAATCCGCAAAGCGAGTCAACAATTCCGCGCTGCCATGTGACTATCTCGCACCACATATTCGCAAATTTGTGGGCATTCTTCCGATGCTCGGGAGCCGTTTCATCGTATTCGGGGTAGCCGCAAATCATCGCACCCTGATTTTGTTCCGCACGCTCAAAAAAGAATTGGCATCTGGACGCATCGTGCTGACCGTCCGCATCCAGCTGAAGAACGTGGGTTGTCCCCAGTTCCTGCGCACGGAAAATGCCTTTTCTGAACGCAACGCCCTTTCCGCAATTTTTTTCGTTCACCACCACGTCAACGAGCGGTCCGTATGTGCGCACCAGCTCGGACAAGCATGATTTTGTCTCCTCGCCGTTTCCGTCATCAACCAAAATGATTTGCACATCGTTTTCGCGACAATACGGTTCAATAGATTTTACCACGCCCATGCACGCTTTTCCGTGGTTGTACACTGGAATCAAAATCGCTTTTTTCATACTGCCACCGTGTAGTTCCCGCTTGAATAAAGCACCGCGTCGTCTTCGCTTTTGATTTCAAAAGACACTTTCTCGCCCTTCACGGTGATTTTTAAAATCACCGTGCAATCGGGAAGAATTTTTTCGGTGAATTTGAGCCGCCTTATGTTCCGAACAGAAAGAGGCGTTCCCAAATATTCGTGGGCTGCATGGGACACAATGTCCACTTGCGCAACGGCAGGAAGCAGCTTGAACTCGGGGAAATGCCCGTCAAAATAATCCGAGGACGCAGGAACCAGCGTTTTTAGCACAATGAAGCTTTCACTGGGGGAAACGGCTTTTGAGACAACAGTTTCTCCCGAGATTCCGTGGAGATTCATTGCTCCGCCTCCGGCTCCGTCTGGAACAACGCACGGATTTCAAGCTTGTGCTTTTTTCCCTGCACATCCACCGGGATTTTTTCAATGTACCGCCATTTTTTGGGCAGAACAACGTTCTCAAAGAATTGGAGCAGATAATCGTGGAAAAAACGATTCACCTGAAACTTTTCCACGCCGCGGAATTTTTCGTTTCCAGCCCCGTTCAGAACCACAACAGCCGCCAAATACTGCCGTCTGTCATTCATGGCAACAACACAGCAATCCTGCACAAATCCGCTTGAAAGCAACCGATTTTCAACTTCCGTGAGGCTTATTCGTTTTTCTTCTATTTTTACGATTGAATCCGCACGCCCCTTCAAGATGAACCGCCCGTCCTCGTGTATGTCGGCAAGGTCGCCAGTCTTGAATCCGTTCGGGTCTTTTATGTACGGAGAAATGATTGTCAGACAGCCGTCGCCCTTGTCCGTCCAGATTTTTGCGTTGTCGAACGGAGTCCACACAAGCCCGTCTTTTTTCTGCTGGCGGTACGCAATGCCGGATGTTTCCGTTGACCCGTACACTTCCAGCGGACAAAAGCCAAACACACGCTCAGTCTGGACGGCAAGCTCCGGCGACACCGCCCCGCCAGACGTGAAAATCCACGGCGACCTGAGGGCAATGCCCTGTTTTTTCAGTGTCTCACGCTCCAATACAGTGCGCTTCAAGAATGCGGGCACGGCAATAATCATGTACGGCTCGTCGTCCAGCGTATCAAATTCCTCCGGAAATTCAATACGGCGGCGGCGGAACGGAACTGCAAGCGTGAACGGAAGACAAATCGTGAACAAAAATCCGTAGATATGGTGCTGGCTCACCGTGGCAACAAGCTTGCGGCTCAAAAACTCCTCGCCCCACTTTGAGATGATGAACGCATTGTCCGCCTCAAACTCGGTCATCCGCTGGGGAACAGCCTTTGGATGCCCAGTTGAGCCAGAAGTATACAGAAGGATTTTTGTCTCGTCCGCATTGATGGGCGGAGTTTCAAGCATTTCATCTTTTGAGGGAACAGGGGCAGCCTCAAAAATGCCAGAGACAAAATCGCTTTCTTCTATTTTCTTGCCCTCGATTTCCGTCTGGTCGGTCAAAAACCTAACGTTATTTTCCGCCCCGCCACGCATTTCGGCAATAAAATTCGGGCTGATGTTAGCCGTCAGGAGAACTTCTTTTTTGCACTGGAGCAGCGACACAAATGTGCATAAAAAGTACCAGTAATCCTCGCAATGAAGAATCCATTTTTCACTCTCATCATGGGCGTGGATGAACGAACGCATTTTCGCGCAATTAGAGAGAAAATCACCCCATGTGAAATAAACGCCGGAAGACCATTTTTTCTCGTAGCATAAAACTGTTTCCAACGGACGTGACAAGGCATTGAACTGTGAAATTGGAATTGACTTGGGCATTTTTGAATTGACCACCTTCCTTACAAGAAATTCTATGGCAAACAGAGTCCCCATCAAGCCGTATGAGATTCCTCCATTGTACACTGACCATAGTGTATCACTCTTTGAAAAAACAGTCACAAGGGCGGCAATGGCATTCAAAATGAAAAACACGCACCAGATTACCGTAACTTTTTTGCAGTACCGCTCCACGCGGCCGGAAACAAGCGATGCCGAAAGCGTCTTGTCGCCAAGGCAGGCAAAACGGAAACAAATGTTCGGCGGGAAAAAGAGCGTATAGCCGAAGGTGAACAAGAAGATTCCGTTCATTGCCACTGGATACAGCTTGATGAACAGCGATTGCCCCGTCACCAGGCAGACAAGGGCGGCGAACAGCAGCAGTGCCGCCGAAGCAAGCAGACGCGCATTTTTGCGAAGCCGTCTGAAAAACGTAGACTCATGCCCGCCCGTCGCAAGCAAAAGATATACGAGCGCGACAAAAACAACGAACAGCGAAAAGATTTTTATCGGCACATGAAAAACCACCAGGCAAACGAACACGATGACTGGATAGACAACGGACGCTGCCACGAAAAGAATTTTCATAAAAAGATTCATGGTTGATTTTTGCCGATTCTACGCTTATTTTGTCAGCGGATAAAGAACATCCACCACGTCCTGAACAGTTTTCGTCATCTTGAAAACGGACGGATCAACACTGCCCTTCAAGAGAGGTCTTGCCTTTACAATCATCTCCACCGCATCGATTGAGTCAAGGTCAATATCGTCCGCAATGCGGGCTTCTGGCTTTATCAGAGTTTCGTCAACTTCAAAATCATTGATGAGAATCTCCTTGATTTTTTCGTACAATTCATCTTTTGACATGGGTTACTCCGACTTTTCTTGATTTTCCGCAATGTACTTTGCCAGCGCATCAACAGACGCAAAATGCTGTTTTGCATCCGCACTCTCCGCGTTGAATTTTACCTTGAATCGCTTTTTGAGCGCCACACCAAGCTCCAGCGCATCGATTGAATCAAGTCCCAGCCCCGTTCCAAAAAGCGGCTCGGAATCAACAATATTCTCAGGCGTTACGTCTTCAAGCTCCAGAGAAGAAATAATGCATTCTTTTATTTGCTGTTTCAGTTCGTCCATAGTAGTTTTGAGATTATATCCGAAATCACAGAAAAGTACCACATGAAAATTATTTTTTTTCGCCATGGGGCTTCGTTTCGCTCACTGTATTGTCACATCCAGCGAAACGAAGTGAAGTCGAGATGTCTTCCCGAGGACTTGGGCAGGTTCCTCCACTTCGCGCTTGCTCGAAATGACAGTTTGCCTGGAACGTGTTGCTCTCTCGGGCAGTGTGGCGCGATTTGCGCCCAAGCCAGTGACAAACCGCCCAAATTGAAGTAAAATTGAAATAATATTCCATTGCGGAAGGCACACATTTCTATTTCTTGGAGAAATTTTATGAAAACTTTTTACCTTCCGCCGTATCTTCCGCTTGCCCTCATTAAATCTCTTGCAAGTTTTTCTTCCTTCCTGTAGCGAGCTGAGACATAATCAAGCGTGAATAGAGTGCCGAAGGTATAGTCTTCTCCTGCGTAAATTGGAGCAGAATCCGTAATTTTAACATTCATTTTGCAGATATCGCCGTTCTTGTTCTTGAAGCCGAAAGTGTAAGAACCGTTGTGCTCCTCATTTTCTTCTTCGCAAGTCGAATAACCGTATTTTGTAAGGCACTTTTTCTGAATGTCACGGAAAAAAGCATTCCTGTTTTCATCTACATATTTTTTAGCTTCTTCAATGCCCTTTTCTGCTGCTATTCTTTTCATCTCATTAGTGTCAATGCTTGTATTTATCTTGATTCTGTAATGAGCAAGTTTATCGTATTCATCACTGGCGATTTGAACGAATGAAACATTATAATCTTCAAATTTTCCCCTTGGCTTTTCATATCCGTATGCCGAAAGATACGAACTGTATTCCGAAAGCATCCCGCCATCCTCTCCGTCTCCAGCTTTCCAACCTTTTGACTGTTGAGGGGAAGAAATTCTCCACTATGTGCAAAGTAAGTAGATTTTGGAAGAATTTCATTATGCAACTTCAAAGAATCATGCTATAATTGACTCGGAGTATTGCGATGCCATACGCAGTTTTGGAACAGAAAATAAAATCACTGCCTCAGGAATATTATGTTCAGGTCGAGAACTTCGTTCAGTTCATGCTCTATGAGGCAAGCAGAAAAAAATCCCAAACTTCAAACAAGTCAATTTCAGAAAAACTGGCAAAAGTCTATTCAGAAATTCCAGAAAACGAGCAGACTGCTTCATGCAACACAAGTTTAGAATCATGGAGAGAGTTGACAAAAAATGACTCGTGGTGAAATTTATTGGGCAGATTACGGCGTTCCGTTCGGAAGTGAAACAGGCTTTCGTAGACCTGTCGTGATTGTTCAGCACAATGATTTTAATATCAAGGAATTGAGGACAGTAATTGCTCTTCCTCTTACGACAAATCTTCTTCTTGCAGAAGCCCCGGCGAATGTTTTCATTGATAAAGAATCAAGTGGTTTACCAAAAGATTCTACAGCGGTTGTATCTCAAGTCGGTGCGATTGATAAAGCACGGCTTTCGGAAAAAATCGGTTCGCTTCCAGATTCTGATATGCAGGAAATTGATGAAGGATTAAGGCTTATTTTATCGTTAAGGTAGTTTTTATCAAACTGTAGAGGGATGTATGAAATCAGAATTTGAAACAATTCTTGCTAAGATTTAACCCAATCCTTGTTGAAAAGGCAGTAATGGCGAAAACAGGAAACACGCTTCAAACTCGACATTTGGGCTAAATTACTATCACCAATGCAGACTATCCTGGAACAGACGATTTTACCACTAGCGATGGTCTTGTAAAAGTATCGTTCTCAAATCCCTCTGGAGGAGAGTGGTTTTATAATGACGGAGATAACGATGAATGGTATTCCTACGATAACAATTCAACTGTAACTGTTGCCGCTGCTGCGGGAAATACGATTGAGAAGGTAATATTCTATACTAAGAATGGTTCTGCAGAGCTGACCAACGCACCATTTATAGTCTATAGTTATGATTATTATATGTATACTGCTCCGGATGGAGGAGGAACTTGTTTTAAAGACTTTGGGGTAAACAAAATAGAGGTGTACTTCAAGTAAATGATGTATATGCCAGTTTGAAGCAGTCATGGCGGCCTGTTTTATCCACGCGGTTGTTTGATGAGCTTCTCTATCCGTTCCGCGTTCCAGTGAGCAATAAGTTCTTTGTTTTGGACTTGTTGCTCTCTCGGGCTTGGTCACGGAGTCGAACCAACACCGCGATTTGCACAAAAACAACCTATTGATTTTCCGAAGCATTTTTTCTATAATAAAAGAATGTTTCGGAATCGCCGAATCAAAGGGTGGTGAATATTAATGGCAACAATCGTTGTTGACGATTCAGAGAACCTTGAGAGAGCAATCAAACGCTTCAAGCGCATGGTTGAGAAAGAGGGCATCGTCCGCGAGTTCAAAAAACGCGAGTACTATGTAAAGCCTTCTGCAACTCTTCACCAGAAGAGAACAACACTTGAGAGAAAACTCTTGAACAAAAAGCGCAAGTCAGAAAAAAAAGACTACTAGTCTGACTTTCCTATGAAAGCGACCAATTTCTTCTGAAAGGTCGCTTTTTTTGTCCCCACCGCTTCCAAAAGGAATAGTATGAAAGCTAAAATCATTTTTCTGTCACTTCTTGTTTCCGCAGCACTCGTCTCATGCTCAAAAGCAGGCGATTTGACCGTCCAAAAAGCAATGGACGAATACAAGCGGCAAAACTACGACAACGCACTCAGCCTGTTCATGCAGGCAAGCGAAGAAGAAACAAACTATTCAAGAGAAACGCTCTACACTTTCATTTCCACGATTTACACAATGCAGGAAGAATACGAGAAAGCAATCGATTTTCAAAAAAAATCGCTGGAGCTGAAAAAAG
>JAFPYB010000084.1 GCA_017412405.1 Treponema sp.
AATCTGGATGGACGCGGAAGACTCGTTGGAGCGGTCAGGAACGCCGTTCCTGATGAGCGGCAGGTTCTTCACGCCCTCAAGCACGTCGTCCACATCGATTAGAAGCCTGTTCAGCTCCTTGAGTGCGCCGTCCACTTCCGGCGTCATGTTGGACATGAGGTTGTCGGCGTTGGCAGTAACGCCTGTCAAATCGTTCGTAATACGTGTAAGGTTGTTCATCAAATCTTCTATATTCTTGGACGTTTCCTCGCCCAGAATGCCAGCCATTGCGCCCTTGTCGTCGGTGAAGATTGTGGCGATTCCGTTCAGGAGCGAATTCAGCTCGGCCGTCATCTCGGGACCAAGTATGCCTGGGACGGTTCCCTTCTCGCTTCCCAGCATGGACGACAGCTTGTTCAGGTTCCTGAAAATCTCCGTCAGCTCCGAATCCACGGTGCCAGTTATTGCGCCGTTGAAGTTCTTGAGGAGGACGCTCACGTCGTCAAGGATTTTTGACACCTTGGAGACGAGCTGGGCGATGGAGTCGTCCTGGTTCATGACGAAATTCTTGTGCTCGCTGATGATTTTCTTCCCGTAGCCGGAATCCAGCCTGTAAATCTCGGAATTTGTGGGAATCAGCCCGGGCCCGACACCTGGATAAAAGACGAAGGACGTACCGAACCCCGCGATTCCCGCAGAAAAATCAACAAGGGAATTTTCCTTGACATACTCCTCGTACTTTCCGAGGACGTAAAAATCCACACGAACCATCCAGCCCTCAAGGGAGACGGACTTTATCTTGCCGATTGAGAACCCCTTGTACGTCAAGTCCATTCCGGGAGCCATGCCCTCGCCGGTGTCGAAAACAGCGTAGTAGTAGTTCTTTTTGGTGAACACATCCTGCTTCAGCCCGATGAATATGACGACAAAAATAAGGCCGGCAACAGCAAGCAGAGAAAAAATTCCAACAAGTGTGTCCGCATGACGAATCTTAAATTTCATTTTCCCCTCATCCTGTCCTTCAGCCTGCCCGCCTCAATCTCAAAGATGTCTCCACCAATCCTTTTCACGAAGGATTTGTTGTGGCTCACATAAAGGACTGTCCCATTATTATCGATGAATTTCTCAATAAGCTCCATAATTTGCATTCCGCTTTTCTCGTCCAGCGACTCGATACATTCATCCAAAAACAGGATTTTCGGATCGACGATGAGGGCGCGGGCGAACGCGATGCGCTTCTGCTCGCCCATGGAAAGATCCACTGGGCGCAAAAAAAGGTTCTTTTCGTACCCAAGAAGGCTGCACACCCCGCGGATTTTCGCCACGCGCTCGGCCTTGTCCATGCGCGGAAAGTGGGACTGGAGAGGAAGCTCCAGGTTCTGCATGATTGTCTGGTTGGCCCACAGCGCAGAATCCTGGAACACAAAGCCGCACCGTCTGCGGAACACCTTGTTCGCCATATCGTCCATTGCCTGTATGTCGCGCCCACGGTACAGAACGCGCCCGCCGCTGGGAACGAGCACGCCCGCGATGAGCTTGAGCAGCGTGGACTTTCCGCAGCCAGACCGCCCGATGAACGCCGTGACGCTCCCAGACTGGATGGAAAGCGACACGCCGTCGATTATCGTACCCGTGCTCGAATCAAAATGGACATCCTCAACAGTAAAAAGTTCCACGATTCCGCCTCCCAGTCGCGCTAGAGCGAAAAGAACGCGGCTATAAGAGCCACGTCGGAAAAAATGATGCCCACGAACGATTTCGTGACCGCGGATATGCCCGCCACCGGAATCTCCGTGGATGAACGCTCCACCTTGAAGCCGTAGTATGTGGCGGTAATCGATATTATCATGCCGAACACAATGCTCTTTATGACCGAGATGACCACGGTTGAGACGTGTATGCACTGGAAAAGGCCGGTCAAATAGTCGGCCGCAAGGGTCGGGTTGAGGAACTTTGCCGCCACATATGGACCTATGATGCCGCAGGTGGAAAAGTACAAGTTGAGGAAGAAGACCGACAGCGTGACACCCAAGAAGCGCGGGGTGGCAAGGTAATCCACAGGGTCTATCCCGAAGGCGATGTAGGCCTCAATCTGGTGGCTCGTGACCATGCCTGCAAGCTCCGTGGCGATTGCGGTGGCGGAACGGGCCGTGACGATGAACGCCACCAGGATTGGCCCCAGCTCCTGCACGATGATGACGACGAGCAGGTTGTAAATCATACCCTCCTGCCCCATGGAAAGGAGCATGGAGTAGCCCAAAAGATACAGGACGGAGCCGAGGACGGTGGAAAGGAACACCACCACAGGAAGAGCCTCCACGAACGTGAAAAGGAGCTGCATGACAAGGATTCGCTTGGCGGAACGC
>JAFPYB010000085.1 GCA_017412405.1 Treponema sp.
CGTAGTGTTGCGCGGAATAAGCGTTGTGAACACGCCGCCCATTGTTTCAATACCAAGAGAAAGAGGAGTTACATCAAGAAGAAGAACATCCTTAACATCGCCTGTGATTACGCCGCCCTGAATTGCAGCTCCGACTGCAACAGCCTCGTCCGGGTTCACGCCCTTTGAGCCTTCCTTTCCGAAAATCTGCTTGACGATTTCCTGCACTTTCGGCATTCGCGAAGAACCACCAACAAGGAGAACCTCGTCGATTTTGCTCGCATCGATTCCCGCATCAGCCATAGCCTTGCGGCACGGCTCTTTTGTGCGCTCAAAAAGGTTGTCCGTCATCTGCTCGAACTGGGCGCGGGTCAAAGACTTCTGCAAGTGTTTTGGTCCTGTTGCATCCGCCGTGATGAACGGAAGGTTGATGTCAACAGATGTCTGGTTCGACAAGCTGATTTTTGCGTTCTCCGCCGCCTCGCGAAGTCTCTGGAGAGCCATTGAGTCCCCGCTCAAATCGATTCCAGTGTCGGCCTTGAAGCCGTCGATGAGCCAGTTCACGATTGCGCGGTCCCAGTCGTCGCCGCCCAAGTGCGTGTCGCCGTTTGTCGATTTTACCTCGAACACGCCGTCGGCAAGCTCCAGGATTGAAATATCGAATGTACCGCCGCCCAAGTCGTAGACCGCAATCGTGCGTTCCTTGGACTGGTCTTTGTCGATTCCGAATGCGAGCGCGGCAGCAGTCGGCTCGTTGATGATTCTTTTCACATCAAGACCCGCGATTTTTCCCGCGTCCTTCGTTGCCTGACGCTGTGAGTCGTTGAAGTATGCAGGAACCGTGATGACAGCTTCCTTCACTTCCTCGCCCAAGTAATCCTCGGCAGTCTTCTTCATCTTCTGCAGGATAAACGCAGAAATCTCCTGCGGGCTGAATTCCTTGAGCTGCCCGCCCTCAGTCACCTCAACGCGCACGTCCTGACCGTGATCTTTGACAGCGTACGGAACAAGTTTCGCCTCGCCAGTAAGCTCGTTGTAGCGGTGTCCGATGAAACGCTTGATTGAATAGACCGTGTTCTTCGGGTTCGTGACCATCTGGTTCTTTGCGGGAAGTCCAACGATTCTCTCACCTTTAGCAGTGAATCCAACGATTGAAGGAGTAGTTCGTCCTCCCTCAGAGTTCTGAATGACGACCGGCGCGCCATTTTCCATAACAGAAACGCAAGAGTTTGTCGTTCCCAAGTCAATTCCAATAATTTTTGCCATATTAGTATCCTCCACAAAACCGACTCAAAATCGGTTTTTCGATTTATATACACATTTATATCTTGCGTGCCTCCACCGAAAAACAGGGACACGCCCAAAAAACAACTTTCTGCACCGAAATCCAAAAAAAGAACCGGATTTTACTCCGCCTTCGGCTTCACCACCATGACCTTCGCATGGCGGATGACGCGGTTCTTGAGCTTGTAGCCCTTCAAGTAGACGGCCGCAAGCTGCTCCTCTTTCACGTCGCCCTCCTGCATTCCGATTGCCTCGTGGATGTCGGGGTCGAACACATCGCCAACCTCGCCGTAACCCACAAGATTGTACTTGTTCTCCAACATACTCACCAAGCCCTTGTTTATCATCGTAATGCCCTCGGCGATTGTCTTTACGTCGGAGGCATCTTTTGCCGCCTCAACGGTGCGGTCAAAATTGTCAAGGCTGTCAAGCAAATCCGAAAGAAGGCTCTCGTTGGCAAAGGCAACAGCATCCTCTTTCTGCTGCATCATGCGCTTGCGCCAGTTGTCGTTCTCGGCGGCCTTGTAGAGGGCTTCCTTCTTCAAATCCTCAATCTCTTTCTCAAGCCGCGCGATTTTTTCCTCCGCGCTCTCCTCCGCCGCCCCGGAATCCCCAGACTCGGAAGCATTTTCCTCCGACACGCTCTCCGCCCCTGTTTTTTCAGGCTGCGCGTCATCGGTTTTGTTCTCGTTCAATTCTTCATCTTTTGTCTCTTCACTCATATCAAAAGTCCTGTTTTCTTTTTCTAAGATTTAAGATAATCAATTGAAATTCAAAAGGCAAATTTTTTTTCGATTTTTTTCATCAACACGCCCAAGTTTTCCAAGACATTTGAAATCAACATTGAAAAAATGATATAATCGGAGCGATTTTTTGTTTTAAAAAAGTACCATGAAAAAAAGTGTATTCATTTTTGTTTGTTTTTCGATGTTACTCTTTTCGGCATTTTCGGAGCGGCTCACCTTTCCAATCCTGGGCTTCCGTACGATTCCCACGGAGCCTATACCCACGGAATGCGACTTTGAGGAGCATTGGTTCGGAGAACATTCCGCCCGCGTCTACCACCACGGAATATGCCGAATCGCCTGCCTTTTTTCCGAAACATCGTACCTTGACATCGTGGCAAACCCGGACAAGAACCAAATCTACGAAGTATACAAAACCCTGGGCTTTTCAGACGACAACATCGAATTCCACTACGACGATGTTGACTACACGAACGAATGGGGCATAAATCAATGCGCGGTGAGTTACGGAATCAAGAAAATCAACAGCGCGCTGGGCGCAAAGAACCTTGTCGTCATGAACATACGCGGAACGCCACTGAGCCACTACGAATGGCTCTCAAACCTGGATTTGAGCGACACCGACCATTCCATGCGACTCATGCACGAAGGCTACGACATTTCCGCCGACCAGATGAAGGAATCGCTGGACGATTTTGTGCGGCGGCGGGGGCTTGACCCATCGGACACGTTCTTCATAATCACCGGGCACAGCCGCGGGGCGAGCGTAGCAAACATGCTCGGCGCAAAGCTCGCGGACGACGACGCGTACAACAAGGACCTCATCTACGACTACACCTTCGGCTGCTCCAACACCACGCTTTCCGACGATTTCAACAACGAAAAATACAGCTTCATATGGAACATTTCCAACGGCGAGGACTTGGTTCCCACCACGCCGCCAAACCAGGGCATCTGGAAATACAAGAAGTTCGGGAACGAAAAGACGCTCATCTCCCGCTGGGGTGCGAAAGACGTGGAGAAATACGAAAACGAGATGCTCCCGCTCATGAGCGAGTACTACGAAAAATACCTGTGCCGCCCCTACGAGCCGTTCCGCTCGGGACGCTTCTTCCCCACGCAGCTCGGCTGGGGCTTTGACGTGCTCTACCACGGCATGAACCAGTACTACAGGAAATTCCTCGGCTTCCGAAACACCGGCGAATTCGTTTTCAAGAAGCTCATCTTCCCAGTGGGAAAGAAAAAGACGCGGGAGAACGCCGACACGCTCAAAAACAAGAAGCGCACCATCGTTGATGTAGTGGACGACCACACGAACCACCTCATATACACCTACGCCAACAGATGCGTTGACATGCACGCCTGCGAAAGCTACATGGCGTGGCTCATGCTCTTTGACGAGGACGAAGTGTACACGGACCTTGAAAGCCTCCAGATAACGATGAACGGCGATGTTGAGGGCGCAATACTGAACGAGAGGGGGGATGTCCTAATCGAATTCAAGAACGGGTACACGGTATACAACAAGGACAGGACAAAGAAAATCCCGGCCGTAGCCCTCACGCTCCCGGGAAAGACCGTCATCGGGCTTCCAAAAAACGAGAACTTCACGTTCATGCTCCACAAGGACTCGCTAATCCCCTCCCCCGTCTCGCTCCAGTTCGAGAACCACGACGTGTCGGGAAACTGCCTCGCCACATCGGAAAAACAAAAGCTCTCGCTGGGAAAAGGCTCAGCCGTCTCCTTCAGCACAGCCGATTTCGATTTTGCATCGGGCAGCTTCGGAAAGGCGGACATAACGGCAAAGGAATTCAGGGACACCACAAAAATCAATCCTGCCACACGGTTCAACTGGAACATTCAGTTCAGCATGAGCGGAAACTTTGTTCCGGAAATCGGGATGAACATCGGCTGCGACCTTCTGTACTCAAGTATGCTCTTTGAGTTCGGGGACGGCCTTTACTCCCTGAACCCCGGAATCGGGCACCGCGAGACGCTTTTTTCCCGCATGATTCTTGACCTCACGCTCTTCACCAAGCTCTGCCTTGCCGACGATTTCAAAATCATCCCATCGGCGCGGGTCTCCCTGGCGTTCAAGCCGGCAACGCGCTTCCAGCTCTTTGTGGCAGGCACATTCGACTTCGACACGGACGACAAGGAGATTGAGCCGGGCCTCCGATTCGGGGCGCGGTTCTAGGAGAATCATGGACAAGAACAACATACTGATTTTGTGCAAAGTCGTTGACAACTACGGCGACATAGGCGTGGTGTATCGGCTGGCAAAGGCTCTTTCCCGCCTGCGCCCGGAACTGAACCTTGCCATCGTGGTGAGCAACCTTGACTCATTCAAATCACTCTGCCCAGCCGTAAATCCATCGCAAAAAACACAGACCATTTCCTTCGGGAAAAACACATGGCGCATTGTGGACTGGAACATTCATGACGCAGGAGCGGCAGGCTTCGATGTGGGCAAGTACCCCATCATTTTGGAATGTTTCCAGTGCGGCCGCCCCCAGTGGCTTGAGGACGTTCTTTTTTCAGACGATTTCACGGGGACAGCCCACATTGTGAACATCGATTATCTTACGGCGGAAGAATATGCCGACGATTTCCACCTTTTAAAATCGGGGACGCGGAAGACGACAATCAAGAAAATCAATTTCATGCCAGGGTTCACGAAAAACACCGGCTCGCTCATTCTGGAAAAAAATCAGCCTGAAAAACAACCCCGCGAAAAAAAAACATTCGACGTACTGATTTTTTCATACGAGCGCGATTTTCTTCCCATCGTGAATGCGCTCAAGGATTTTGGAGAAAAGAAAAGGCTCCAGGGCGATTTTTGTGTGCGCACCCTCGTTGCGGCGGGAAAAAGCGCGGGGCCGTTCCGTGCGGCATGGGAATCGTGCCAAAAGCCGTTCTGCGCCCAGTTCCTGGATTTTTTGCCCCAGGAGGAATGGGACGCGCTCTTGGAGCAGGCGGACTTCCTGTTCGTGCGCGGGGAGGACTCCCTTTCCCGCGCCTGCCTGTCGGGAATTCCCTTCGTGTGGCACGCCTATGTGCAGGAGGATGAGTACCAGCTCGTCAAGGTGAACGCGCTCCTTGAGCGCATGAGGCCGTTCTTCTGCGAAGAGGATTTTTCTATTGTTGCGCTCTCATGGCGCACATACAACACGAGCGTCCCCACAGGCGAGGAAAAGACCGCGCTGGAAAACAACATTGCCCTCATGCTTGACAGACGGTCAATAAGGAAAAGTTTTGCGGCCTTCAGCGCGTCCCTCTTCCACAACGGGGACATGGCGGAGCATCTGCTTTCCTACATAGACACGATTTCCATGTCAGCGGACAACGCTCCATGTGCCGTCAACAAATAGTTCGTGCGGCTTGAAGCGGGACTTGTAGCTCATCTTGCGGCAGTCGGAAATCCAGTAGCCCAGGTAGTAGAACGGGCACAAAAGCACACCACGCCAGCGCATCTCTATTTCTTTCAGGATGCTGAACGAGCCGAGGCTGCGCTTCATCATCGCCTCTTCAACCGAATAGTAGAAGTAGTTCGACGACATTGAGATTAGCCCGTAGTCGATGACGCTCACCCCCACAAGCCTGCCAGAGAGCCGGTAGTCAATGTTCATCGTCCCTCCGTGGATGGGTTTTTCAAGCTCCGTCTCGCCGTCATCGCCGAGAAGACCGTTCATGTTGAGAAGAAGCTTCCTTGTCTCCTCGAAGGACCTGGGCGAGTCCTTGTGTCGCGTTGCGTATTCGCGCATGAGCATGACTTTCTCGTTGCTCACAAGCTCCGACTTTTCCCATGTGGCGTCCACGGTGATGTCGGCGTTCTTTTTGAGCAGATGACGCTCCGACTTTGAGAATTTGTAATCAGAAACACGAATCCTGATGGGGACGCACTTGCGGCACGAGGAACACACCTCGCGGTACAAGTACGCGCCGTTCCGCCTAAACCCCTTGGCAAGAAAATAGTCGAACGCAGAAAGCTGCGCCGTCTCCCCTTCCCCGAACATGGCATTCTCCGCGTCCTCCACGCTCGGAAAAAGGTACAGCTCCGCCTCTTCGGTCTTTTTGTCAAAATAGCCGCAGGGAGATTGAATCAGAGACTCCATTTCGCGCCCCTAATTCCGCCAGCCATCATTTCTTTGCCCGAACAGCTTTCTTAGGCTCGGCGGCAAAAGCATCCACGAACAGTCCGCACTTGTACTCGGCGTTTTCCTTTGCCTTTGTGAGCATCTTGAACAATTCCAGGATTGCCCCCTGCTTCGCCTTTGAGCGCGACGGGAGAACCATCATCAGCGACATGAGCATGAGCGTTGAATCCATCAGCTCCTTGTTGAACCAGCGCACGCCGTCGTAGTCGTTGGCACCGCACAAAAGCCAGCCATGCTCCACCGACGTGATGTTCCGCGCCACCACCAGCGCATCGGCCTTGAAATCCTTGGGCTTTTGGCCTGTGCGGAGCTTGGGCTGCTTTGAGGCGGCAAGGATGAACATCCGCTCGAAGAAATTGTGCATTGAATCCCTGGACACGTTCGCTTCCTTGATGAACTCCGAAATTTTCCGCTCAAGGCTCCACTTCTTCGCAAACCCGTTCTCGGAAAGAAGAGAGACCATTGCATAGACTGTGGCAAGAAGCGCACCTTCCTTCTGGCTTGCGAACACGCCCGCAATGAACGTACGCGCCGTTTTTGTGGAATGGACGAGCTGTTTTTCAATGAGATTCGAGTTTTTCCGAAGCTCGGCGCACGACTTTTCTATGGAAGAAATGCTCACCTTGAACTTTGAAAGCTGCTTCTTTCCGTCGATTTTCTTGAGAACCGCGCCACGTTTGCGGCTTGAAAGCCCCTCCATCTCGGATTCGGCAAATTCAGCAGCCACAGAAAGGAAATCCCCAAGGGGCTTTTCCACCAGGTCATAAATCGATTTTGCCGTTGCCCGCTTGATTTTTGCCTTCCTCAGCTCTTTTGTGGTAAGAACAAGGGAATGAACGCTGTCCTCAAGCTCTTTCGTGAAGATTGCCGAGAACGCGTCATAAAGTTTCTTGTAGTGAAGCTCCTGCCATGCAATGCGCAAATCAGGCGTTCCGCGCCCATTCAAGAACTCGCAGATTTCCTTGAGACTTCCGTCCTTGTCCTCCTCCTGCCTAATGTCCATGAACACCTGGCACTCAAAGCCGTTGAGCGCGATGAACATACC
>JAFPYB010000086.1 GCA_017412405.1 Treponema sp.
AAAAACTGGTACATCTTATGAAAAGAGAGCTTCTGCAGCAGTGGACAAACTTGCAGACGAAGCTCTCTGTTTAGCTAGTTAATTATTGGAGTCAGGAACTTCATGGTATTGACAAATATCATAGGAGTTCAGCATGACACTTACTTCTAGGACAGACCCCTTTTTTGCCCCGCGAAAAATGCGTCCGTCACACATATGAGCATTTCGTATAATCAAAATGTTCCTTGACGAGCGAACGGGCGTTATTTGAGATGCGTTCCGCAGCCGTGCCGTCATGCGACAAGTCCAAAATCGATTTTTCGTAGTCCTCCGCCGTCTTGCAGTGGACGTACTCCGTGCCATTCTTTGCGGGGATTCCCTCAATGCCAATTGCGTTCGTCAAAACGGGGATTCCGGCAGACATGGCTTCCAGCACCTTGATTTTTATGCCCGCACCCAAAAAGAGCGGAACCACCATGCAAAGCGCATCCGCAAAATAGGGGCGAACGTCCTCCACAAAACCTGTGAGCAAAATGCGCCCGCTCTCGTATTGCTTCAAAAGCGGGTGGGGGCTTCCGCCGACAATCGTGAACGAAAAATCATCCGGCAACTTCTTGAACACGTTCTCAATGAACCATATGACGCATTCGTAGTTTTCAGGCCGTCCCATAGCCCCGAAAAAAATGATTTTGTGACGGTCTGGCGTTCGCTTCAAGTCGGAGTAGTCATCAAAATACGGCGCAACAATCTTGATTTTTTCCTTGAACTGGGGAATAAGGTTCGCGTCCTTTTCGTCGAGCACATCAATCTGGTCAAGAAGGGAGAGAGCTGAAAGCTCCATGCGCTTGGCGATTTTGCATATCCTTTCCGCCTGCTTTCGCTCCTTTTCCGTTTTTTGGAGCGGAACTGCACGCTCAAAGCGAAGGAAGCTCACATCCTGCTCGCACCCGATGATTTTTGCCGCAGGGAACGCCTTTTTTATGTATTTTGCAAGCACGATGCAGTGCGTCCAGTCGAGAATCACCACATCGGGGTTGTACCCCTGCTTTTTGAGCAGCTTGATTTTTGAGACAAACGCCGCTTGGTCAAGGTAGCAGAAGAAGGGGAAATTGTCGTGCAGGCGCATCACCGTAAGGAATTTGTTCACGCACCGCGCAAAAAGCGACGGCGGACGGTCGTTCGTGAATATGTACGGCACAGAAAGCCGTTTTTCATTGAAAAGCGTGCGCTCACGGTTGCTCAGCTTGCACAAAATCGTCATGTCGTATTTGTCCTCCAGCTTTGAGACATAGTAGCAGTGGATTTTCCCGCCAGCACTGTCGTTGTCCCGGAGCGTCGTTCCCAGAGGAAGCACCAGAAGCCTCGGCTTACTCATCCGAGCCTCCAGACGCATTTTTCAGAACATTCTCATACAAATCAATATACTGACGCATGATTGCATCCTTGTCGAAATTAGTCCGTGCCAAGCTTACGCATTTTTCTTTCATGGAAAAAGAATTCTTTACGCAGAACTCGATTCCGTCCCTCAAGTCATCGATGTCGTAAGG
>JAFPYB010000087.1 GCA_017412405.1 Treponema sp.
CCAAAAGCAGCCGTTCACAAAAATCACGGCGCGGTAATGCACGAAAACAATGTCAGGGCTGCCAGAAAGCCGCCTGTCGTTCTTTCGGAAGCGAAAGCCAAAGGAGAACAGCTGGGAGCGAAGAGCAGTCTCAAGGGAACCTCCCGTGCTTTTTATGTGAGACATGACCGTGTGCCGCTGGGAAGGCGTAAGGGAATCAGTGGAAACAGGCAAACGCAAAGTCTCTTTGTACGGATGGCAGTGCGCAAGGCTCACAGAGCGAACTTCGTACAATGGCGCGGATTTTTTCGGAAAAAGCATTGTCAAAACAGAGGGAGACGGAATATGTATCATGCTCAGGCGTATTTTTGCACACTATATGGAAAGTATATCACGGTCTTTCCAACCATGCAGCCATCAACTTGTATTTTTCCAATTCTTAAATTATGCTTATAAAGAATTCGGAGAAATCTAAAACTTCATATCGCTAACAACTTCGTCCAACTTCAAAAAATTTCTCCGCAATCACTTTTGGAGGATATTTATGAAAAAAATCTTGGCTGCACTGTCTTTTTGCATTATGTTTTTTCCAGTATTTGCGAACACAAAGATAACCGTCAATGGAACAACAATAGAAGTTCCAGATGAGATTGCAACAATCTACAAGGAGAACCAATCCGAAATCAACGCCGCCATTTTAAAATCAGGCGCAACTGCCTCAGAGATTCAGAGCGTGGCAAAAAATCTTGTAAATGCGTACAATGCCTCAAAATCAAGTCTTGGCACGCTCACGCCTTACACCACCGCCAAAAATGGCCTGAACGATTTTTCAAGTGAATTGTGCAACGTGTTCCCGAACACGCAGGCACAGCAGAACGTGTGGGCAAAATCCTGGATCGGCTACCTGATTCCAAAGCCGCACTTCGGCGTGGGAATCAATATGGGAGTAGCAACGATGGATATTTCATCAATCACAGGTGCAATGAAAGCCCTCAGCATAAGCACAACAGATTTCCCCGACAAGCTCGTTATGCCCACAATTGCGGCGGATGCCAGAATCGGCGGCTTCATCCTTCCCTTCGACATTGGTTTTGCAATCTGTAGTCTTGATACGTCAAAGATGGGGCTGGACGACAAAATCGACCCTGTTTCTGCCGACTATTTTTCTGTGGGCGGAGACATCCGCTACAAAGTGTTCGAGCTTAATGCCTTTGAGACAAGATTTTCTGCCGGCGCGGGACTTTATTACACAAAAGGCTCAATCAAAATCGATGACTCAAAGTACGCAAGCGGAAAATTCGAATTCGACACCACATCATTTTTCCTGAGCGCACAGGCTTCTGCCAAATTCTTGATTTTTGTCCCTTTCGCCGGAATGAAAGTTATGTTCAGCAAAACAAATGTTGACTGGTCGGTGAACGACATAAAATGGAAAAAAATCCTGAGCGGCAACTATGATTCGGCAATCGAAAAAGCAATTGCATGGAAACTGCTTCCGTCACGGGTGAGCGGAGGAGCAGACAGCGGCTTCTTTGAAGACATCCACCCACTTGTGTTCGGCGGTGTGGGGCTTGATGCAGGCCCCATAGATATCACGTTCAGCGCAAGCTTCGACTTTCTTTCCCAGATTGGCGGAGGCGCGTTCAGCCTGCGGGTTGCGCTGTAGACAAAAAGAAAGCCGCCTCTCCCACAAAGGAAGAAGCGGCTGTCACTGGCTTAATGCGATTTTACTTACTCAACAGCGCGTTCATTGCCTTGACAAACGCGTTCGGGTCTTTTACCTCCGCGCCTGAGACAAGCACTGCCTGGTCGAAGAGGACTTCGCTCACGTTCGCAATGTAAGTTTCGTCCGTGCAAGATTCCAGCGTTTTCACAATCGCATGGTCGGCATTGATTTCAAGAATCGGCTTCACTTCTCCAAGACCGCCCTGACCCATTGCCCTCATCATGCGCTCCATCTGGATTCCTGGGTCGTTTTCGTCAACAACAACGCAGCTCGGGCTGTCAGAAAGACGCTTTGAAAGCACAACGTCCTTAACGCGGTCTCCCAACGCCTTCTTGATTTTTTCCTGAATCGGCTTGAACGCCTCTTCCTTCTTCTTGGCCTCGTCCTTGTCAACGCCAAGTTCCTCGTCGCTTCCGGCTCGGTTCACTGCCTTCAGGTCAAAATCCTTGTATTTGTTCAGCGACGGAATCACAATGTCGTCGATTTCGTCAGCCATGATGAGCACTTCAAAGCCCTTCTTTTTGTAGGCTTCCAAAAGCGGTGAAGCGCGCAAGTTCTTTTCGTCGGTGCCCGTAATATAGTAGATTGCCTTCTGCTCAGGCTTCATGCGCTGAACATAATCCGCAAAGCTCGTCCACTTGTCGTCTCCAGTGCCGCTCTCGTCCGTTGACTTGAATCTCACGATTTCAGCGATTTCCTCGCGGTTTGCGTAGTCCGAATACAATCCTTCCTTCATCGGGCGGTTGAAATTCTTTACGAACTTGTTCCATTTTTCGATTGCGGCTTTTTCCTCGTCGCTGGCATTTTCGCTCTTCCGTGCCTTGTCGGCCTTCTCGCCCAATGACTTGAACTCGGAAAGGAGTTTTTTGACACTCGCCTTCTTGATGTTCTCAAGGATGCGATTCTGCTGCAAGATTTCGCGGCTCACGTTGAGCGGCAAATCCTCGCTGTCAATGATACCGCGCACAAAGCGCAAATAAGCCGGCAAAAGCTCGCGGTCGTCATCGGTGATGAACACGCGCTTGACATAGAGCTTTACGCCAGACTGGTAGTCCGCCTGATACATGTCGAAAGGAGCCGTCTGGGGCACATAGAAAAGCGTGGTGTACTCCTGCGTTCCCTCGGCATGGGTGTGGACGTAGTGGAGCGGATCTGTGGCATCGTGGGAAATCGTCTTGTAGAAATTGTTGTAGTCCTCAGCCTTGAGTTCGGACTTTGACCGCTTCCAAAGTGCGCTCGCCGAGTTCACCTGGTCAATTTTGTTCTCCGAGTCGGTGATGTTTCCCTTGTCATCATACTTGTTCTGCGTGTAATGGAGAAAAATCGGGAAAGCGATGTGGTCTGAGTACCGCTTGATAAGCTCCTCAATCTTCCATCTGGAGGCATATTCCTTGGACTCGTCGTTCAAGAGCATTTCGATTGCAGAACCGTGAGTTTCCCCATTGTCGAATCCGTACTTTTTCGCTTCGTCAGAATCAGAAGCCACTTCCTCAATTGTGTACGAGTTCGTGCCGTCGCTGGACCACTTGTAGATTTTATCCTCGCCAGCTTTGCGGGTGTAGACGTTGATTCGTTTTGCAGCCATGAACGCGGAGTAGAATCCCACACCGAACTGTCCGATAAGGTTAGACTCTCCTGCCGATTTGTCCGCGGCGATTTTCTCGATGAATGCTTTCGTTCCAGAGCGGGCAATTGTTCCGAGGTTCGCGTTCAAATCATCCTCGTTCATACCGATTCCCGAATCCTGCACGGTGAGGGTTTTGTTCGGGTCGTCAAACGTAATGTCTATGCGCGGGTCGCGCTTGACCGACTTGTATTTCTCGTCGGAAACGGACAAATAGTTGAGCTTGTCCAGAGCATCCGATGCGTTTGAAACGATTTCACGAAGGAAAATATCCTTGTTTGAATACATTGAGTGGATAATGAGCTTTAAAAGCTGGTTCACTTCTGTCTGAAACTGATATTGTGCCATTGTGCGTAACTCCTGTTTTTTTTCTGGGTATACAAATTAACTTAATGAAAAAAACATCGAATCGGCAAGAAAAAAATTAGTGGAACAAGACCAATGTTTCCAAAAAATGAAGTTTTTGGGAATTCCCCTTAAAATTATGCCGATAATTGATTTGAAAAAAGAGAAATAACGTATGTCTAATAATTCATTCGATAAATTAGTTTCAAACCTCAGCCAACAAGAGCGCGAAAGTATTTTGGAAAAAATGCGCGCTGTTTCAAGCGACGAAGAAATCAACATGCTCTCCCCAGTGGAAACAGTCGCCGAGGCGGACATCTCAATTCCCGAAAAAATCAGGGGCGAATCCATGTTTTTTCGGGTCATGCTGTGGCTAAAATCAGTTTTCACAAATTCCACCTCCGAAGTCCTTTACAACGAAATAAAACTTTCTTCCATATCACGAAACGTGGAGCGCAATTACCCTGGTCTCATCGATTCAAAAAAGGGACTGCTCCTGAATACGTTCTATGACAGGCTCAACGAGCTAAAGACAGCAGCCGATTTCATACGCCCGTACATTGTTTCAATCGAGCACGATGAAGGAAACTTCCTGATTTTCTTGGGCGGAATCATTTTGCCCGATGTGCTGTCCCGAATGAACACAGAGGCAGACCCATACTCAAACCCAATTTCAAGCGAAATGCACCCAGAGCTGAAAGTTGAGCTGTCGCGCAACATGGAAGAAATCTTCCAGAGCATTTCCCGGGAAGAAAAAAACAAGATGTACGAAGCCGTCAAATCGATGGAATGGCTCAAGCAGTTCGTGAAGCTCCCGTTCAACCGATTCATCTCGCTGTTCTCAAATTCGCGGGAAAAAGTCTACACTTGCCCGTTCAGCCAGCTTGAAAACGAAATAGGACAGTTCGCAAAGGCGCTTTCCCGCCAAATCGTGATTGGCGACGATGTTTTGGAGGCGATTTACCTGTTCTCCATGAAAGGCACACATTCAGGCAAGAACGCCGACAGCGAAGCCGATGAAGCCGTCCAGTTCATGACGAAGGCGAAAGAAAACATGCTCGCGCCAAAAGTGTTCATGTCCAGCGTCCCGATTTACTCAATCGGGAGCATTGTGCATACTGACATATCATGGAAGCCAGACAGCTTTTCAGGCGGCGAGGATTGGTTCGTCAAATTCAAGGCAAGCTGGAAAAAAATCTTTGACCAAAAATGGAACACCTGGGTGCAGGAATGCAAGAAAGAAGCCCTGCGGGAGACGCTCAAGACGCACTTTGGGCTTGAACAGTTCCCGATTCTGCCGTTCCGCCCGTGGTCAGGCTTGTGGGGCATCACGTTCAAGTACGAATACACGGCAGGCTTCTTGAACTGGTACTTCAAGGAGCGTTTCTCAACATACGAGCTGAATTTGAAGACGCTCATGGTTGAAGGAAAATTCCACAAGAAAGAGAATTTGGCTTCGTTCACCGAGGCATACAATGATTTCATCCAGATTTCGGTAAATTTTGCAGAGCTGAACCGCAAATTGCAGAATTCGGGCGAAATCGGAAGCGTGTTCATGAAATTCAGGGACGGCCAGATGAAATCGCTCCAGGGGCAGGAAAAAATCGAATCGCTCCTTCGCAAGGTGGAATCCGACATCACAACGATTCTCCATATGTTCGGCGAGTCGTGCCGCATGATGAACTTGATTTTGAACGGAGTGCTAGGCATCCAGCGGAACGCGAATTTCGACACAATCTCGAATTTCAGCTCCATCCAAGGCCGCGACAACGAAAAATTCATGAAACAAATCTTGGAAACGAACAAATCCCTAACCGAAGCCACGCGTTTGGTAGGCGAGTTGGAGCTTGTTGACACAAACGATGCCATGAAGCTGTCCCTTGACTCGGAACTCAACCAATGACAAGCATCACAGTTTTGGATTATATCCGGGAGCCGCCTGAAAAAGCTCCGGCCCTGCAAGTTCCGTTTTTCTTTGGCTCACAGCCGATTGTCTCCCCCACAGCTCCGCGCTGGGGCATGACGCTGTGCGCCGCCGGTTCCCTCCGTTTTAGATGGAACGAGCAGAACGAGAAAAGAGTCCTGCTTTCAGAATTGTTTCCCGGAAAAGAAATTGCCCCCATCGAACTGATTCATTCAAAAATCGTGGTGGAAGCGGAATGTGCCGCCGACACAAAAAACATTCAGGCTGACGGCATAATCTCAAAAAACAGGAACATTGTTCCAACCGTCACCGTTGCCGACTGCGTCCCGATTTTCCTTTTCGATACAGTCTCAGGCGCATTCGGGATTTTTCATTCAGGCTGGAAAGGAACGGGCATTGTGGCGGAAGGAGTAAAGCTCATGGGAGAGCGGTTCGGGACAAAGCCAAAGAATGTGGCGGCCGCAATCGGCCCGCACATTGGAAGCTGCTGCTACGCCGTGGATGAAGAGCGCGCCGACTTTTTCAAGGCGCACTTTGGCGAAAAAAGCGTTGTCATGCGGGCGGAAAAACCCATGCTCTCCCTCACCGAAGCGAACTTGTTCGTCCTCAAGAATGCTGGCATACAAGATGAAAACATCGTTGTGTCAACAGACTGCACCTGCTGTACAAAAAATGCCTCCGGAAAGCCCATATTCGGCTCGTTCCGGAGGGAAGCGGCGTTTCTTCCAAGCTCCTTCAGCAATGACGAAAAAAGCCGCGCAATGACAGTGCAAGCGGCGTTCATTGGCTAACGCCGCCCCACCGATTCTGAAAATCAGCCGAAATACCGCACGCCTGCCGCAAACAAGTTCTGGCATGAGTTTCCGCCACCGTTTTCGGCAATGTTCTTGATGAGATGGCGCGAAGAGCCGCCCACATCGTTTCCGACTGTGCGCTCGGAGTGTCCCATCTTGCCAAGAACGCGCCCATCGGGGCTGGTCAAGCCCTCAATCGCGTAGAACGAGCCGTTTGGATTGTCAGGCTCGCACATTGTCGGTTTTCCAGCCTCGTCGCAATACTGCGAATACACCTGCCCATTCTCGAACAGCTTTTTCGCAAGCTCCTCGGAAATGATGATTCGTCCCTCGCCGTGGCTCACAGGTACATAATGCGGCTCGGCACGAATCACGCTCTCGTCAAGCGCCCACGGCGACGTGGCGCTCACCATGCGCGTGCGAACAACACGGGAAATATGGCGATGGATTGTATTGTAAGTGAGCGTCGGGTTTTCCGCGCTCGGCTCCATGATTTTTCCGAACGGCACAAGTCCGGTCTTTATCAAAGCCTGGAATCCGTTGCAAATTCCAAGAACAAGCCCCTTGCGCTCTTCAAGCAACGCCGTCACGCTGTCCGCAATGCGCTTCTCGCGAATGACGTTCGCAATGAATTTTCCCGAACCGTCAGGCTCGTCGCCCGCGCTGAATCCGCCAGCAAACGCAAGAATCTGCGCATCGCCGATTTCTTTCTGCAAGCCGATGAGCGACTCCTCCAAATCCTTGGGCGTTCTGTTCCTAAAGACAAAAATCTTTGCGTCGCCGCCGTTCAAATTGAATGCCCGCGCCATGTCGAACTCGCAGTTTGTTCCCGGGAAAACAGGAATGATGACGCGTGGCTTTGCCTTGCCTTTTTCCAGCACAGTGAACGACGAGCGAGCCTTTTCAAGAGACTCATGCTCTTTTTCTGCAAATGCAGGAAGGGATTTTTGCTCCTTTGCCTCAGAAACAGGCGGATATACCTTTGAAAGCGTGCCCTCCCAAGCCTCGTACAGCTCAGAAAGCTGAATATCAGTCATTGGAAGCGGGTTCAGTCCCGTCATCGCAACGGACACCACCGGTGCTTTCTGCGTGTTTCCAATGCGAACAACAGTCGTGTTCACAAAATCATTGTTCTCGAATTTGTCATCCTCGGTCTCCACCACGATTGAACCGTAGAGCGGCGTGAACAAATCGGCAATCGTATTGTTCACGTTCCGATGGAAGCCCAAAGCAGTTGCGCTTGACGGAATGGCAGTAAGCTGAACGCCAACCTTGTTTCCGAAAGCCATCTTGGTCACGGCTTCGGCAATACCGCCCGCGCCAACCGGATACATCGCCTTGATTTTTCCGGCTTTGTTCAATTCATAGAGCGTGTCGGAATTTTTCTTGAACGTCTCCCAATCAGGCGCAAGCTCCTTAGAATAGGGAACCGTGACCAAATAAATGTAGTCGCCGCTTTTCTTGAATGAGCCTGACTGCACATTCTGTGCCTCATCGTGGGCAACAGCAAACGACACCAGCGTATGCGGAACGCTCAAGTTCTCGAAGGTACCCGACATGCTGTCTTTTCCTCCGATTGACGCGCAGCCCATTTCCCGCTGTGCGTCAACAGAGCCGAGAAGCGCCGCCGTCGGATAGCCCCAAGTCGTATCGTCCACCGTGCGGCCAAAGAACTCCTGGTAGCTCATGCGGCTCGTCGTGGCTTTTCCGCCAATGCAAGTGATTTTTGCAAGAGAAGAGAGAATAGCCGTCTGCGCCCCATGCCACGGAGACCACTGGGCAACCCGAGGATCGAATCCGTAGGACATGAGGCTCACCGTGGATGTTTCCCGAGGCGAGAGGACAGGAATCTTTGCGCTCATGGCACATTCCGGCGTCCCCTGATATTTTCCGCCGAACGGGAACAGCACAGTGCTTGCCCCAATAGAACCATCGAACCGCTCGCACAAGCCGCGCTGGGAGCAGCACGCCAAATCTTTCATATTCGCAACGAACGCATCATGAATCTGAGCCTCGGTGGGGCGCACAGTGGCACTCTCGCCCGTAGCCGATTTTGCGTCCCCGAGCTTTTGGGCAACAGACTCAAGGGGTCGCACGAGAGGAGAATCCTTCTGCTCGGCGGGACTTTCGATTTTTGCCTTTGCCTCGTGAACAGCCCCAGCAGAGTCAAGGAAAGAGCGGTCAAGCTCCACGATTGTCTTTCCCCGCCATTTCATGATGAGCTTGTTTGTGTCGGTGACAGTCGCAACCACCACCGCGTTCAAGTTCTCCTTGTTGCACTCCCCAATGAACCGGTCAACATCGCCCGCGCGGACAACAACAGCCATGCGCTCCTGGCTCTCGGAAATGGCAAGCTCCGTTCCGTTCAGACCCTCGTATTTTTTTGGCACCGCGTCAAGATTTATGTCCAGTCCAGGCGCAAGCTCTCCCACGGCGACAGAAACACCGCCCGCGCCAAAGTCGTTGGATCTGCGAATCATGCGGCTCACGTCCGGGTTTCTGAACAGACGCTGTATTTTTCGCTCCTCAACGGCGTTTCCTTTCTGGACTTCTGCCGCCGCCGTGGTGACTGATTTTTCGGTGTGGACTTTTGAAGAGCCGGTTGCGCCCCCGATTCCGTCCCGCCCAGTTCCACCACCAAGAAGAATGATGATGTCGCCGGCCTCTGGCGTTTCGCGCATGACAGTCTCGTACGGGCTTGCGGCAATTACCGCGCCCAGCTCCATGCGCTTTGCCACGAAGCCAGGATGATATATTTCGGCGACTTGTCCCGTGGTAAGTCCAATCTGGTTTCCGTAAGAAGAAAATCCCTGTGCGGCCTCGCGGCAGATTTTCACCTGAGGGAGTTTTCCCTTGAGCGTTGCTGAAAGCGGCACCGTTGGGTCTCCCGCGCCCGTCACACGAAGCGACTGGTACACCCAGCTCCGTCCAGAAAGCGGGTCTCGGATTGCGCCGCCAATGCACGTCGCCGCGCCTCCGAACGGCTCAATTTCCGTGGGGTGGTTGTGGGTCTCGTTCTTGAACTGCAAAAGCCAC
Organism: Treponema sp.; assembly: GCA_017412405.1. Classification (GTDB taxonomy): domain Bacteria; phylum Spirochaetota; class Spirochaetia; order Treponematales; family Treponemataceae; genus Treponema_D. The sequence continues at coordinate 9,429 of JAFPYB010000087.1, forward strand.
CGCTCCGTCTCTTCCTTGCCCTGGGGAAGCGGGTTTCCGTCCTTGTCCGTGGTGTAATGCACATCGATGAAGATTGAGCAAGCATTGTTCTCTTCGCTCACTTCCATGTCATCAAGTTTTCCGTGGGCGCGAAGATATTTTCCGCCGATTGTCGCCATGTCCATGAGCGTGAGCGGCTTGTCCTTGCGCTTGGCGTAGATTTCAGTGTGCATCGCCTCGTAGTTTTTGAGGGACTCCTTGAACAGCTTTGCGTAAGGGCCTTTTTCGATTTTTATGTCCTTCAAAATCGTGTTGAACGTGGTGTGGCGGCAATGGTCAGACCAGTATGTGTCAAGCACGCGAATTTCAGTCTCGGTGGGATTGCGCTTGATGGACTTGAAATATTTCTGCAGGAACTCGATGTCGGCATAGTCCATGGCAAGCCCCATCTTCTGCCTGTAGTCCTCCAGCTCCTTCTTCTTGAAGTCGATGAATCCATCAACCACGGGAATGTCGCCAGGTTCGGCAGACTTCATCAAAAGAGTCTCTGGGATTTTGTCGTCTGTGAGCCGCGAATCAACCGGGTTTATCAAATAGCCCTGAATTTTGGCCACATCCTCGGCAGAAATAGTTCCGTCAAGCAGAACCACTTTTGCGCAGCGGACGCGTGGCGGCTCGGTTCCAACCTTGACAGAATTCTTGAGCGACTCGCGCAGGAGCGACAGGCACTGCTCGGCAGAGTCGGCACGCTGGTCGTACTGTCCCGGGAGGTACTCCCAGATGATTTCGGTCGCCCCAGCGGGAATGTCAAGTTTTTCGTATATGATTGAATCACTCTGCGGCTCCGAAAAAATCCGCGCAGAAGCGATTTTTGAAACATCGTCAGACGTGTTCTCGATGTCATAGCGATTAAAATAACGCACTCCCTTCACAGAAGAAATGCCCAAAAATCCATTGATTTCACTCAAAATGGCAGCGGCCTCACTTTGGAAGCCCGGCTTGCGCTCTACATAAATACGAAACATTCCTATATTGTAGTGATTTGCAGATGTTTTTAGAAGATAAAAGAAAAAATCACGGAGAAATAAAAATCCAACAATTTTGGAATGCGGGCCGCCGCAAGTTCATTTGACGATTTATCGCCAAAGACACCACGGCAACCTGCACCTTAAAAAATCTATGCGTCGGCCTTCCAGAGACCATGCTTGTTGCAATATTCGTAGGCAGCCACAAGGGTTTTGTCCGAAAGCGCAAAGACAGCCTCGGGCGCGTCCCCAGGCTTAAGCACCTTCTGCTGAACCCCCTTCGACGTCTCAAGAAGAATCCACTGGATATAGTGGTCAGCCTCCATTGGGTGAGCGGCAGAACCAACCTTCACCTTAACACGGTCGCCATTATGCTCAATGACGGGAACGTGCTTTTCCGCAGCCCCGTCCGTAGTGTTCGCCTTGAGCGCATACATCTCCTCGCCACAACAAACAGTTGCAGGCGCACCGCTGTTCAAAATCAAAATGATTTTTCCGCATTTTTTGCATCTGTAAAATTGCACCATTATAATACCTCTGTTCCATTATACATGACAATTCCGACAGAAGCAAAAAATTTTGCGCCTTACATTCGGCTTTCGATGGGAATGTACGTTTTTTCTTCGCAAATGCTCTTGTAAGCAGGGCGGTAGATTCTTCCGCCCGCAACAATCTCCTCGATTCTGTGTGCGCTCCAACCGGCGATTCTGGAAATGGCGAAGAGCGGCGTGTACAACTCCCGGGGAATATTGAGCATTGAATAGACGAAACCAGAGTACAAGTCCACGTTGGCGCAAATCTTCTTCTTGTCGCCGATTTTTTCGTACAGCACCTCCGGCCCGATTTTTTCAATGAGCTTGTACAAATTGTATTCTTCCGCAAGCCCCTTGACTTCGGCGAGGTGGGCGGCCTTGTCCCTGAGGAGGACGGCACGGGGGTCGCTTATGGTGTAGACAGCGTGTCCCAAACCGTATATGAGGCCAGTGCGGTTGAACGCCTCCTTGTTCACGATTTTGCGCAGGTAGCTCCGCACCTCTTCCTCGCTGGACCAGTCGCGGACGTGCTGCTTTATGTCGTCCATCATCTCCATCACCTGAATGTTCGCGCCGCCGTGCCTGCGCCCCTTGAGCGAGCCTACAGCCGCAGCGATAGCCGAATATGTGTCAGTGTCAGCGGAAGAAACGACGTGAACCGTGAGGGACGAGTTGTTTCCGCCACCGTGTTCGGCATGAAGGATGAGGGCAAGGTCAAGGAGCTTCGCCTCCTCCTCCGTGTACGTCTTGTCGTTGCGGATGAGGCGCAGGAAGTTTTCCGCCGTGGAAAGGTTCGGAAGCGGATTGTGGATGTACATGGACTTTCCGTCAAAGAACCGCCGTTTTGCCTGGTATGCGTATGCGGCAAGGGTGGAGAAGCGCGAAATCAGCTCGATGCTCTGCCTCAGGACGTTGGAAATGCTCTTGTCCTCCGGGTTTATGTCATAAGAATAGGATGCAAGCACACCGCGGGCAAGCTTGTTCATGATGTCGCTGGACGGAGCCTTCATAATCATGTCCTCGGTGAAGTTGTCCGGGAGAGTGCGCTTCATTCCAATCAGCTCACGGAAATTGTCCAATGCGAGCTGGGTGGGAAGTTCCCCGAACAGAAGAAGGTACACGCACTGCTCATAGGCAAAATCGTTGTGCGCCTCCGCGTCGTTTATCAAATCTTCAATATTATAGCCGCGATAGACCAATTTTCCGGGGATTGCGATTTTCTCGCCGTCCTTCATCTCGTATCCGACAACATCGCCAATGCTCGTGAGACCAACAAGAACACCTGTTCCATTCGCATTTCTCAAACCACGTTTCACATCGAATTTTGAATAAAGGCTTGGATCAATTGGGTCATTCCTCTCTGCCAAAACTGACAGTCTTCCAATAAATAGACTCTCATTCTCTGTCATCATCAGCACCTCACCGACAAAAAGTATCGGGATATTATATATTTTATAAAACAGCGATTCAATCACAATTTGGAAAATTCAGGGGCTGTCTAAAAAGCTCAGTCAGCTGTGTCATTCCGAACTCGTTTCGGAATCTCGACGCTGCGGATAATGTAGATGCTGAAACTGTCATCCTGAACTTGATTCAGAATCAGCATGACAATTGCTTCCAAGCCAGACCCATGTTTTTTGGAGGGAAAGATTTTGAGCAAATTTGTGGAGAAAAGGGCGAAAAATCGTGACGCAATGGTGAAAATCGTGTAGACTGAGAAAAAACTGCTATGGAGGATTTTATGAAAAAATCACCATGTTTTGTGAAAATCATTTCCGCGCTCTTTGCGCTTGCACTGCTCGCGTCCTGCGACTCTGGCGGGGGGGGGATTTGAACTTTTGATTATTCACCATTTTACACCTCCGTGGGTGTCCTGATTTATGGGGTCAGTTCATTTTTATATGATAAAATTATTGCGGAGGAAAAAATGACAATTTTAAAACGCTCCCTTTTTATGATTTCAGTGCCTACTGTTATCATTTTCTTTCTGATGATGTCGGTAGCTTCTTACAAGCTGAAATCCTATGCGCTCCTGCAGCAGTACGAATACATGAAA
>JAFPYB010000088.1 GCA_017412405.1 Treponema sp.
AACATCGGCCGAACGGAACGCCTTTGCGGCACGATTTGCCGCCGTTCCCCAAAAAGCCCGTTCCGAGCCACCCGACACTTTTTCGGAGGCTTTTTCCAACATTGATTTTTGACCTTGTGCATGGCGCACATTTTTTCCCGCCATCTTCTGAGCAAATGATTTTTCCTTCACCCTCATCTTTTGGAACAAGGACGCAACCGTCTTTGAAACATGACTTTTTTTCTGTTTCCCGGGATTTTTCTGCTCATTTCTAGTTTCGCTGTAAATTTCCATAGGAAAACAGTCTAATGGAGACCTCCAAAAATTGCAATTTTTGGAGGCAGCCCTGAAAAAGCGATGTTTTAAGATGGGATATTACATATGTCAGCCGAACACGCCAGTTATGAGGCTGTAAGCCACGGAGTCTGGTCCCGGAATTTCAGGAAGCTCGCTCCGCTTGAACCAGCGTGCGCTTTGGATTTCGTCTTCCTGCACGTTGATTTCGCCACTGTCGTACTCCGCCCGGAACGCAAGCATGAGCTGGTCAGGGAACGGCCAAGACTGGCTTGAGACATAGCGCACATTCTTGACGGAGATTCCAGTCTCCTCGAATATTTCCCGATGGACGGCAGCCTCCGCCGTCTCGCCAATCTCCACGAATCCGGCAAGCGTCGTCCAAAACGAAGTGGCGCGGTTCTTGTGCTTGGCAAGAAGCAGCTCGTCGCCCCGCGTCACCAGCACGATGATGGCAGGCTCCAGCTGCGGGAAGAACTGAGTTCCGCACTGGGCGCACACCCTGGCGGTAAACACGGCATCATCGCGGAGCGCGCCACCGCACACGGAGCAATACCGCTTGTTCATCTTAAAATTCATCAGCCCCCTAGCCCGTGCCGAAAGCGCACCCAGCTCGTCAGACCTGTGCTCGTAGAAGAATTCGCGCAGGGGAATATCCGTACACCCGCCGGGATTTGGCGTGTCCTTCTCCAAAAGAATGGCCGTGTAGTTTTTTTCCGGCTCGGAAAACCAGTCAGACGCGACGCTCAGCTCAAGACAACGCCGCATCGTTCCCTCGTCGGGAAGAGAACCGTCTTTGAGAATAATAGAATTCTCCCTGAAAATAAAATGAGTCTCATAGAACGTATTCATCTGGTTGGAAATAATAGGCATATTATCATTTTACCACCGAATTTTGATATTTTGGAATTTTTTTTGCGAAGTTTAGAAATGCCCACAATTTTTCGCCACCACGAAAAGAATTTTTTTCCAACAATCAAAAAAATATAAAAAATCAATAGAAAAATCACCCAAAACACTTGTTGCACGGATTTTTCTCGTTGCCACGAGGATTCGTACCTGTCCAAAAAGTTCAGCTAGCTGTGTCATTCCGAACTCGTTTCGGAATCTCAACGATGCAGATTGCGTAGATGCTGAAACTGTCATCCTGAACTTGATTCAGGATCAGCATGGCACTTACTTCTAGACAGCCCCCCCCATATCATGCAAAATATTCGTCGCACGCAACCGTGCTTAACAAATTTTGCTACGCAAAATATTGCTGCATTTTTGAGTCCAAGAGTTCCTGCAGGTCTGAAATCTGCTGTTTTGCAATGGATTTTGCCTTGTCGATTTGCTGGACGAAGGCGGCGAATCGGTTTTGGAGACCTAGAGGGGGAAGTGCAATTGGATAAGCTAAAATATCTGAATCTTTAATTGCTGGATATGCAGCCCCAGTGGTTAAATCAACCATTGCATTTGTAAAATCATCATTTAAAACACAATAAAACAGATATTTTGCATTACATAACTCATTAACACGCAATACACAAAAACCACTTGAGCCAACCATAAAATTATCATTAAATGGATTTATTGCAATGTTTCTCAAATTTGGTCTTACAGTTGAAATAAGAATGTCATTTTGATTAATTACTTGCTGAGCTCTTGAAGGAGCTTCCAGCAAGACATATTCTCTAAAACCTGTCACTACATTTGATATGTTATCAATTGCAGAAATATCAACATATTTTATAGTATCTGTTTTCTGAAATTTCTTTTTCACAGAAAGAATATTTCTATTTACTACAGAAGCAATCTTTTCTACTTTCCATTTACCACCCTCAACTGGATTCTCTCCAAACATCTCGACAAATTCGGATTTGACAGCTTCATCTAGCAAAGAAAGCTGCTGCTTTTTGTTGTCGATTGCGGATTGGATTTTGTCCAAGTGGGCTGCGATTTTTTGCTGGTCGGGAAGTGTGGGAAGAGGAATTTCCGTCTTTTCTAAATCAGCCATTTTTAAGCTTTTTACAGTACCTCCTCCGACATTTGCCATATAAATATTTTTAATCGGTTCTGAACTTAAAACATAAGCAAGATATCTTGAATCTAGTAACTCTGCTTTTGGTTTTATTGTATAAACACCTTCCTTGATATTCCATGTTGTTGGAGTTTCTGTTAAAACTACGGTTTTTCCAATTGTCCCCGTTCCAGAAAATAAAACATCACCCTTTTCAAGATTTGAACGTTTATTACACAATTGTAACGCTTTTGTGTTTAATCTATCTGTGTTTTCATTATAAATAATTTTTCCATTTACCATTTCTTTTATCGTCACATAGTAAAATTCTGCGTCTGGTGTATTAAGTTGGAAAAACTTTCGAGGATTTAGTCCTGTATTTAACGAATGTATAACTGTTCCTAATTGTACTTTTTTCATTCCGCAGCTCCCTGTATATTGTCTTTCAGCTTCTTTTTCATCTTTCCATTCTCCGTTCTCCACAAACAAAAGCCCCTTCCGCGCTTCAAACGAAATGCAGAAGGGGCTTGTCAGCTATCGTGCAATCAATACACCGACAGAATCTTCGAGAGTTTTTCCTTGCCGATTATCTTCATGAAGTTCGCGAGGCGCGGCCCCTGGTCCTTGTCGATAATCGCGTGGTAGAGCGCGGTGAAGAGCGCCTTCGCCTCAAGACCGAGCTCGGTCGCGATGGCGTACATCGCCTGCTGGCAGTCCTTGTCGGTCGGGAAGGTGCCGACTTTCGGAACGACCTCGTCGCGCACGCGCTTGACGGCTGTGAGCATGTCGCCCGCAATGTCCTCGGCCTTGGAGCCGTCGTCGCGTATGCGGAAGCACATGTCGGCGGCGCAGTCGGGAGCGGACTCAGTAATCCAGTACCAGGCGCAGGCGCAGCGGCGGCGGAGGCATTCCTCCTGCTCTGGCTTCACGTCACCGAGAGACTTTATCACGGCGTCGATGTCGCCTGAATATGTCTGCAAGAGAGTCGTCAAAAGGCGGAATGGAACCTGGTACGGCTTCACCTTCGGCATTCCGCTCTCAATCTGTGAAAGCTCGTAGATTCTCTTCTCGCGGAGGATTATCGACTCCCTCTTCTTCTCGTCCTTCTCCTTCGGAAGCTCGTCGCCCCACACGATTCTCTCGGTGCGGTCGTACGCCTCGTAGATTGTCAAAACGTCCAAATCGAAGGAGATGGAGAACTCGTGGTCCACCTTGTTGGACGCGAAGATGTAGCGGAGGACTTCCGGCTGGTAGACTTCAAGCGCGTCCACGAGGGAGATGACCTTTCCTTTTGAAGATGACATTTTTCCCGGAACGCCCTTGAGCTTCACGAAGTCGTACTTCATCGTCACAGGAGCGTCCCAGCCGTAGAGCTTCTTGGAGACGAGTTTCGCGGTGTCGTAGCTTCCGCCCGGGCTGATGTGGTCTTTTCCGCCAGGCTCGAAGCAGACCTTCTCCTCGTTCCACCTCATCGGCCAGTCGACGCGCCAGCCGAGCTTGAACTCCTTGGAAGTGCGGAGGTCGCCCTTCTCCACGTGTCCGCAGGCATTGCATTTGTACGTGATTCCGTACTCGCCGTCATAGTCGATGATTTCCGTCTCGTCCTTGTTGCACTTGCAGCAGAATGCGGCCACAGGCCAGTAGACGTCGGAGTCCTTCATCTTGTGCTCGTCGTCGCGGTATGCGTTCAGGCACTCCTTGATGACGTCCCTCTTCTGCATCGCGATTCTCATTCCCTCGGCGTAGCGGTTGGCGCGGTAGCGGGAAGCCTGGTACAAAAATTCCGGGTGGATTCCCACGCGCGGAAGCTGGTTCTCGATGTCCTTCTCGTGGTGGCGCGCATAGTTCTCGTCGCGTCCGAATGTGTCCGGCACCATCGTAATCGGGAAGCGGAGGTATTTCGCAAGCTCGTCGGGGTTCGGCATGTTTCCCGGAACCTTTCTGAACACGTCGTAGTCGTCCCACGAATAGATGAAGCGGACGTTCTTGCCCCTGTCGCGGAGGGCGCGCACAATCAAGTCCACCGTGATGATTTCGCGGAAGTTTCCGATGTGCACAGTTCCAGAAGGCGTGATTCCAGACGCGCAAGTGTACAAGTCGCGCTCGCCCTTCTCCTTGATGATTCTTGCCGCCTGGGTGTCCGCCCAGTGGCAAAGCTCGTTTTCGTTTCGTTCTGCCATATATAAATCCTTGAAAAAATGATTTTTTTTTGCAATTGAAGATAATAGACAGCTATTCTACCAAAAAGACGGACGATTCACAATGAAGGGGAACAACGCCACATTCCCGCGCCATCTGCATCAATCCTTCTTTGCCCGCATGTTCACGAGGGACAGGACAATCATCGCCACCACATTCACAAGAAGGAGCGCGATTGCCCCCACAAGCCCGATTCTGTCCGCCACGCTGCCCACAACCTGGGGCATGAGTATTCCGCCCAGGGCCGAGATTGCAAGGAGCATGGACGTTCCGAAATCGGAGCCTTTTATGACCGAGCCTGCGTTGGAAACGCCCGTGGGGTATATTCCCGCAAAGAAAAATCCCAGCGCGATTATGGAAAATGTTATGACCGCAAGATTTTTTGTTGAGATGAGGAGCGTGAAAAAGACGGCAGTGGCAAGACAGTCGGCAAGAATAATGTACTTCTGCTTCACCTTCGTCGAGATTATTGCCGTTGAGAGGCGGCCGAAAAGGACCGCGAGCCATGTGAACGACACCAGCGAATTGGCGAATGTTATGGACATTATGCCCGAGTTCTTGAAGTACGTCACGAACCAGCCGTTCACGCAGTTCTCAAGTCCAAGATAGAAGAAAAGAAGAAGCCCCGAAACGTAGAAGACAGGCTCCCTCCAGAAATTCTTCCGTTGTGCGGGCAACTTTGCAGAATCGATTCCACCGCGCCCAAGCCCACCGTCCCCCGACAAATCAAGCATAAAAATCATGACGATTGAAACTGCGGAGGCAATGCTTATCGTATACACGATTGACCGCCATGAAAGGCCGATTTTGAAATAGAATGAAAGAATCATGGGGGCAAGGAACGCGCCTGTTGCGAATACCATGTGCAGGAGGTTCAGTGCCGCCGCGCTTCCGTCGCCCTTCTCGTTTATGTACGCATTGTTTATGATGCTGTACGAGCCGCGGCTGATTCCCAAAAGAACAAAAAGCGCAATCATGGCCGGAACGGGCGGAATGAACGATATGCCCAAGAGCGAAGCGGGCATGAGACACGCCGTGATGACTATTGATGCCTTGCGCCCCACGCATTTTGTCAGGAACGGGTTCACAAAACTTGCAAGAAAATTTCCCACGGCAAACGCCGAAAGAAAAAGCCCTGCCGTTGAATAGTTTATTCCAGATTCCTCGATGAGATATGGAAGAATCGCGCCGACCAAAAGCACCATCGCCCCGTTCACCAAAAACGAATAATAATTTGGATAAAATTTCCTGAAATGGATTCTGTCTGCCATGACTAGGATTCTAAATCTTTTTCATGGCAATTGCAATTTTGGCGCGCCACACAAAAATGGGGCCGCACAGCATGGCAGCCCCGGTTCAGTTTTGCTCGATTATTTGTTCAGCTGCTCAACAACGAGCTGACCCATTTTCTTTGTGCCGACCAGTTTTCCCTGAGCCTTCACTTCGTCAATGTGGCTTCCCGCAATGTCGCCGGTTCTCCAGCCTGCGTCAAGGACAGCGTTCACAGCATCCTCGATTTCCTTTGCCTCAGCCTCCAGCTTGAAGCTGTAGCGAAGAAGCATTGCCGCAGAAAGGATTGTGGCAAGCGGGTTGGCAAGGTCTTTTCCGGCAATGTCAGGCGCAGAGCCGTGAATAGGCTCGTAAAGCCCAGGACCTGTTCCGTCGCCCAAAGACGCGCTTGCGAGCATTCCGATGGAGCCTGTAATCTGGCTCGCCTCGTCGCTCAAAATGTCGCCGAACATATTGCTCGTGGCAATAACGTCGAACTGGCGCGGATTTCTGACCATCTGCATTGACGCATTGTCGATGTAGAGATATGAGAGGGCAACGTCGGGATAGTCCTTCTTCACGTCCTCGGCAACACGTCTCCAGAGCTGGCTTGAATTCAAGATGTTGGCCTTGTCAACGACACAAAGCCGCTTCTGGCGGTTTTTGGCGTACTCAAAGCCCATGCGCACAATGCGCTCAATCTCGGGGCGCGTGTATTTTTCCGTGTCCCACGCCGTGTTTCCGTCCGCGCTGGTTCCGCGCTCGCCAAAGTAGATTCCGCCTGTAAGCTCGCGCACGATGAGGATGTCAAGCCCGTCGCCAACAATGTTGTCTTTCAGCGGGCAAGCGTCCTTGAGCTGCTTCCACATTACGGCCGGGCGCAGGTTCGCGAACACCTTCATTCCGCCGCGCAAGCCCAAAAGAGCCTTCTCCGGGCGAAGCTCGGAAGCGAGGTTGTCCCACTTGGGGCCGCCCACAGCACCAAGCAACGCGGCGTCAGAATCCAGCGCGATTTTGAGCTGGTCTTCGGGGAGCGGTTTTCCGAACTTGTCGATTGCGCTTCCACCGGCTACGACCTTTGTGTAGTTCCACTTGTGGCCGTGCTTCTTTGCGATTGCGTCCAAAACATTCACCGCTTCGGCAACAACATCAGGACCGATTCCGTCGCCAGGAATCAATGCGATTGTCTTTTCCATAAATATATCTCCATTCTGAGGTAATAACACTGGTATTCTAGCACTTTTGAAACGCGATGTCATCGCCGAACTTCTCCCCGTTCATTGCCGCGCTTGACGCGGCAATCGTTTTCAAAAACGGACTGAGCGGGTGATGCGGGAAGCAAAAATTTTTCGCGCCAAAAAATTTTTGCCTACTGTACAGTAGGCAAAGGAATTGACAAATTCCTTTGCCGAAAAGCCTCTCGCTTGATTTTCAAGCATTGAGGCTTTTCGGCAAAGAGTACAAAACAGTAATGGCAAGGAGGAGTCGTGTCGGAACAGCATTTTGACGACTCGGACTACATCGACCGCATTTTTGGAAACGTAAGCAAAAATGACGCTGGAAGCTCATTGAAAGACGCGCTGAATCGTGCGCACGAAATCAGGAAGTTTGAGATCGGGCTTTTCTGGACGCGCGGGAGTTATTACTGGGTTTTCATAGCGGCGTCGTTCGCGGCGTATTTTGCCGTCGCGAGCAAATTCCTTGAAAACACGGGCGATTTGCTCGATTTTCTGGTGAACCTTGGCTTCATGCAAAAAATCGTTTTGCTCATTCTCTCGTTCGCCTGCTTTTTCTTCTGCCTGTCGTGGCTTTTGGTGAACAAAGGCTCTAAGTTCTGGCAGATGAACTGGGAGGCGCACATTGACCGTCTTGAGAACGAAACCTCGGGGCGAATGTACAAGGCGATTGTGAACACGCACGAGGGCAGGTTTTCCCGCAATCCGCTCTCGAAAAAGGCATACGACTATTCCGTTTCGTCCGTGACGACGCTCACGTCCGCAATGCTCACGGTGCTTTCGTTTGCGCTCGCCGTTTTCCACGGCGTGATTCTGTTTTGCAAGGATTTCAATGTTTGCGAATGGAGGAACGTCATTCTGCTTCTTGCCTTCGTTTTCATCGGTTATTTCACTTTCGCGCTCCTGAGATGCGCGGGAACAAAGGAAAACAAAGGAGGAAGCGGAAAGTGGTTCATGCGCAGCGGAAAATGAATTGAGGAGGAACAAAAATGAAGAAGAAAATCTGTGCATTGTTTTTTGTCTTTATGATGCTCTCAGCGAGTGTTTATTGTCAATACTATGCAGAAGGTCGTGCGGAAGCTGTCTATAAGGGTACAACAGCGGATAGGACACTAGACGAATTATACGACGAGACGTTGCAAATTGCTAGGTCGACTGGCTGCCGTCTGTCCACAGTCAGTAAGCTTTCCAAGCGTGCGAACCGCCTTCTTTGGAAGGCGCTGGACCAGTATGATTACGCTGCAGGGGAATTATACTGTGTTCTTATATATGAAGGTGCTGGTGCTGTGGCGTTGCTCAACCTTTGTGTTTGTATAACTGCAGATGGAGGTTGCGATTGGGAGGGTTTTTACGCTGTCCCCTGATGAAATCATAATGCGCAAGGTTGTAAAGCAGGGCGACCGCCTTTGCAAGAAGAATCTTCGCGTGATAGAATGACCCCGCGCAATTCCAGATCGCCGGCTCAAGCCCGGCAATGACATTCCGGCGGCACTTCGCAGGCACAAGCACCCGCGCCCGCGCGGTTTGACTTTTCTCCCTGTCGTCGGTAGAGTAAGTGCATGAAAACAATCGTAACTTCATCGCCTGAAAAGCTCGTCCTTTCATCAATGCTCACCGAAAAACAGTTCTCGCGGACGAACCTTGCCACCCAAATGGAGGAACAGGGCTACATCGTCCACCTCAAAAACGGCGATGCCACATTCACAGCCTATTCGTTCACAGAAAATTTCACAGAAAACGACACGGTATTTTTTTCGGGACCGGCTTTTGAAGGCACGATTCTCGGGGAGCACCTTGGCGAATGCGAAACAGTCACCTTCGCCCTTGAAGCTCTCTCCGCGGCAATCGAGAAGAATCTTGACCTCTCGTCGGTGGGAGCCGGCGGAATCCTTGTGCAAAAAACACCCCATGCCGCAGACGGGAACAGGGCAAACGTGCTTTTCCTTCCAGGAAACTTGTTCGAGCGTAGTGCGGTGAACCTTGACGAAGCCGATTTCTGCGAGAACCAGGGGTTTTATTTCTACAAGGGGCTTTCTTCCCGCGACGCGCTCATTTTCCTGCGCGCGGCAATCGCCTACAGGAGTCTGACAGGCTCCTTCCCCTTCCCAAAAACAGATTTGCTTGACCGTCAGGTTGATATTTTTGACCACTGCTTCCTCCCGCTGGAATTGTGCATTCAGGGCGTGGACAAAAACCTCGCACAATCAATCGACGCAGGGCTTATGATTTTCGGCGAGGACGACTGCTTTGAGGGGAACACCAGGTTCGTGGACGAGAAGAAAAAAGCAGAGCGCGAAGGCATAATCTCACGCGTCCAGTCGTTCAGACCGCAATCCTTCGCGGCGGAAAAATCAAAAATCGATTCCGTCAATAATATGGAAGAATCCGACGATTTCAAAAAAGCCCGGGCGGACTTCATCAAAAAACGGAACAGGAAGATTTTTTTCAGCCGAATCTACAGGCGGAACAAGAATTTCATCCGTCTTTCACTTGTGGCAGCGGTGGTCATCGTCTACGGAATGTACAACTTCCACAAGACGAACCAGAACCTTGCCACGTCCATCGGCCTCACATCGACAGAAACCGCACGCGCCCTCTACACGTTCATTTCCAACGCAGACGTTCCGGACCTGCAGGAAATCGTGGCGGGAAAAAAGACCAAGGATTTGATTGTGCAGGTTGCCAGCTTCCATGTCCGCTCAAAAGAACGGGTCGGATTCAACGAGAACGGAAAAATCGTCCCGGTGGCAGAGCGGCTGTTCTACAAACCCGACAGCCAATACTGGATGTTCGGCATCACCAACCTCAAAATCGATGGGAGCGGGGCGAGCGTTTTGGGCGAGTTCAAGAAACGCAGGGACAAGCCCATGCCGATTTCCGAGGAAGATTCCGTCGCGCTTTCCAAGAACGACGAGAAAACCCACCGCGCGGAATATTTTCTTGTGGTAAACGACGAGAGCTTCATCAACGTGCAGCGCATCAGCGAGGACGTGACACTTTCTTGGAACGGGAAAAAATGGCTGGTCACATCGATTGAGGGAAACTCCGTACCGTCCCGGGTAAAGATGAAGGACTTCTGGAACGATTTTCGGGACGCACTGCAAAAAACAGAGGGAAACGTGCCACTGGCGGCGGAAAATATTCGCCCACAGTACGAGTGGCTTCCTTCCGCCCAGGACCTGCAGTTTTATTTTGACAAATTCTGAAAAAATGTCATATTGACGAAAGAAACGGCAGGAATTACACTTAGGAAAAACAGGGAGATACACATGGCTGAATACAACTTGGAAAAACAGCACGCGAAAGGAAAACTCCACGCAATCGAGCGAATCAATGCGCTTTGCGACGAGGGGTCTTTCGTCGAAACATACGCCGGTGTGCGGCACAACTGCACCAGCTTCGGCATGGACAAGAAGGAAATCCCGTATGACGGCGTAATCACGGGCTTCGGCAAAATCAACGGACGCAAAGTTGCAGTCTACGCGCAGGACTTCACCGTGCAGGGCGGAACGCTGGGACATATGCACGGAAAGAAAATCGCGGACTTGACACAGCTTGCCGTGGACGCACGCTGCCCCGTCATCGGAATCAACGACTCGGGCGGAGCGAGAATCCAGGAGGGTGTTGACGCGCTTTCAGGCTACGGAAACGTATTCCACCAGAACGTGCGCGCATCAGGCTCAATCCCGCAGATTTCAATCATCGCAGGCCCATGCGCGGGAGGCGCGGTCTACTCGCCGGGAATCACCGACTTCATTTTCACGATTGACAAGGTGAGCCAAATGTTCATCACAGGTCCAAAAGTCGTAAAATCGGTCATGTTCATGGACATTTCCGCCGACGACCTGGGCGGCGCGTCAATCCACGCGCAGAAATCGGGCGTAGCGCACTTCAGGAGCGAAAGCGAGAAGGACTGCTACGACACGGTAAGAAAGCTCTTGGACTATATCCCCCACTACTTCGGCGACAAGGAGAACGTGGGCGGGAAATTCAAATTCGACGCGAAAAAATGCGCAAAGAAGATCAAGGAGATTCTGCCCGAGAATTCGCGGCAGGGCTACGATATACGCGATGTCATCAACTGCGTCATCGACGAGGATTCGTTCCTTGAGGTTATGGCGGAGTTCGCAATCAACTGCGTCACAGGATTCGCCAGGATTGAGGGGCGCACCGTGGGAATCGTGGCAAACAACCCGAAAGGTTTGGGAGGCGTTCTCGACTGCGATGCGAGCGACAAAATAGCGCGCTTCATCCGCTATTGCGACTCGTTCGACATTCCGCTCCTCACGTTCGTGGATGTTCCGGGCTTCATCCCAGGCCCGCAGGAGGAACAGAAGGGAATCATCCGCCACGGAGCGAAGGTCATCTACGCCTACTCCGAGGCGACAGTCCCCAAACTCACCGTCATCACGAGAAAGGCATACGGCGGCGCATACATCGCCATGTGCTCGCAGCATCTGGGCGCGGATTTCGTCTACGCATGGCCGAGCGCGGAAATCGCCGTCATGGGAGCCGAGGGCGCAATCGAAATCTTGTGCGCAAAGGAGCTTAAAGACCCGTCCAAGGCGGACGAGGTGGCCACAAAGACCGAGCAGTACAAGTCTGAAATCATGACACCGAAAATCGCCGAGCAGCGCGGCTACATCACCGAGGTCATAAAACCCGAGGAAACACGCGCAAGAATCGTGGCGGGCTTCGACTTCCTGGAGACAAAGCTCTTCACAGACCAGCCGCGCAAAAAGCACGGAAACATCCCGCTGTAGGCGCAAGCAAAAGTGAAATCAAGAGAGGGGCAAAAACGCCCCCTCAATCTTCCCCGCACGGCTTGGCCACCAAGACCCCATGCGGGGATTGCTTTTTGGAATAAATTCCAAGCCATATAACGAATCTCTTGCTGGGGCTTGTTCGCGCCCCAATTTTTTCCTGTTAATTTTAAACTTTACTTTGCAAAATTTATGGAGTATCATTTTAGAATATAATTGTTTATTGATTTCTTGGAGGAAATAAATGATAAAAACGGTGAAAGACATCGATTTGAAGGGAAAGCGCATCATCATGCGCGTTGATTTCAACGTACCAATGAAGGACGGAGTCGTTCAGGACGACACGAGAATTACGGCGGCACTTCCTACTATTAAATACATTCTTGAGCAGAATCCGCGCTCGCTCGTTTTGATGAGCCATTTGGGCGACCCAAAAAAGGACGTAAAGAAAGCGCAGGAGAAGGCTGAGAAAGCCGGAAAGACATGGACTGACACAGATTCAGAAAAGTTCATCAACGGAAAGAACCGCATGAAGCCGGTTGTCGAGTACTTCGCAAAGAAGCTCGGAAAAGACGTTACATTCCTTCCCGACGCATTGGGTCAGAAAGCCGCAATCGACGCACTTCCCAACGGTGCGGTGGCAATGCTTGAAAACACACGCTTCCACAAGGAAGAGACATCAAAAGACGGTGCAGAGCGCGACGTAATGGCAAAAGAGCTTGCCACATACGGAGACATCTTCGTAAACGATGCCTTCGGAACGGCTCACCGCGACCAGGCTTCAACAGCATCAATCGCAAAATTCGTCCCAACAAAAGTCGGCGGATTCCTCATGGAGAAGGAAGTCAAATACATTCAGCCAATGGTTGAGAACCCGCCAAAACCACAGGTTGCAATCATCGGCGGCGCAAAAGTCTCTTCAAAAATCGCCGTTCTGGAATCTCTCTTGAAGAATGCTTCCGCTCTCGTCATCGGCGGCGGAATGGCATACACCTTCCTCAAGGCACAGGGACACAAAGTCGGTATTTCTCTCGTCGAGGACGATTTCATCGACACAGCAAAAAAATTGCTCTCAGACGCTGCCGCAAAGGGCGTTAAAATCGTACTCCCGGTTGACCACGTTGCGGCCGACAAATTCGATGCCAACGCAACTCCAGTGGCAGTTGACGGCGTGGACATCCCGGACAACCTCATGGCAATGGACGTGGGACCAAAGACAATCGACTGCTACAAGGAAGTTCTCTCAACGGCAAAATCAATCGTATGGAACGGTCCTGTGGGCGTGTTCGAGTTCGAGGCATTCGCAAAGGGAACCGCAACCGTGGCTCAGCTCGTGGCGGACGCAACCGGACGCGGTGCAATGACTGTCGTTGGCGGCGGCGACTCAGTTGCGGCTGTCAACAAGTTCAACCTTGCAGACAAGATGAGCCATGTGTCAACAGGCGGCGGCGCATCGCTTGAGTTCTTGGAGGGAAAAACGCTCCCTGGAATCGCGTGCCTCGAAACAAAATAACACAAGGAGTCATGTATGCGCACTAAATTCATTGCCGGCAACTGGAAGATGAACATGAACAGAGCTGGGGCTGTGGAGCTTGCCACGGCGCTCGTCGAGCAGCTAAAAGGCGTGAACAACACGTTCATGATTGCGCCCCCGTTCGTTTATTTGGAGTCCGTCGCCCCAATCGTAAAAGATTCAAATATCCTGCTTGGCGCTCAGAACGTTGCCGTATCTGAAAACGGAGCGCATACAGGCGAGGTTTCGGCAGAAATGCTCAAGGATATTGGCGTGCAATCCGTCATTCTCGGCCATTCCGAGCGGAGGGACGAGTTGTACGAGAACAACCGCATCGTCAACAAGAAAGTCCTTGTGGCCCTGTCCCACGGATTGAACGTCGTCCTGTGCATTGGCGAGCGTTATTCGCACAAAATCGTCGGTGTCACCGAAAACGTATGCAGGCTTCAGATTGAGGAAGGACTTGCAGGAGTAAGCCCGGAGGAAATGAAGCGTGTCGTCATCGCCTACGAGCCAATTTGGGCAATCGGCACAGGCGTAACGCCAACACCGGAAGAGGCGAACTCAATCCACGGGTCAATCAGGAAAACACTCGCAAAGATTTTTGGACAGGCAGTTGCCGACGAGACAAAGATTCTGTACGGAGGTTCAATGAACGCGAAAAACGCAGAATCGCTCCTCGCACAGCCTGAAATCGACGGCGGACTGATTGGCGGCGCGTCGCTCAAGGCGGACACGTTCGTTCCGATCTGCAAATACTCGGTCTAACACAAACGGGAGCGCGGAAAAAAAGCTGCGCTCCCGACGCGTTTTTTCTCCACATTGAAAAAACCTTCAAAAATTCATTTGACGATTATAAGTTATTAGTTTAGTATATTCAGACTTACTTTTTATTAGTTTGGAGTTAAAAAAATGGGTGCTATTAGTGCAGTTCTTCTTGTAGCGTTTGTAATTATTTGTGTTCTTTCAGTCCTTCTGGTTCTCGTACAGGAACCGGACAACAGCGGAATGGGCGGAATGCTTGGAGGCGGAAATTCAGCCGCGTTCGGCTCACACTCCGCTTCCGTGCTCACAAAAACAACGGTCGTATTCGTCATCTTGTTCCTTCTTTTGACGTTCCTTCTCGCCCTCCTGAACAAGGGCACAAAGCTCAGAACCGATTTGTCCGACGTGGCAACAGAAAGTGGGCTTACCACAACAACATCAAAAGACGAAGCCGCCGACTGGTGGAAGGTTCAGAAATCAACAACAGACACAGAGGCCATTGAAAATGCAGGAGCCGGCGAAGCGGCAGATTCAAATGCGGCCGCATCTGAGTCCGAGGACAAAACAAGTTTAATCATGAACACGGAATCTCAGGCTGTTGTTGCCGAATAACATCAATTCAAAGGGTCACGCTTTATGTCGCTCGAAGCAATATTTCCAAAAGAAACAATAATCGCACGTCTCGAGAGTACAGAAAAAGACGAGCTCTTTGAAGAACTTGTAGAGATAATCCATACAGCTGTTCCACAAATGAACAGAAAGGAAGCTCTCGACTCCCTCACGGAGCGCGAGAGCAAAATGACAACGGGAATCATGCACAACGTGGCAATTCCCCATGCTTTGATACCGAGCATGGACAAAACAATCGGTGCAATCGGCATAAGCGAGCAGGGCATCGACTACGACTCTCTCGACAAGGCTCCAGTGTACTTGGTCTTCATGATTATTGGCGCACAGGGAGAGACAGAGCAGCATATTCAAGTTTTAAAAGAGCTTGCAGGTGTTCTTCAGATTCCAGGATTTGTTGACAGAATGAGGCAGTGCAAAACACCCTCAGAAATCAGCAATTTCCTGCGCAATTCCGAAGAATCGGTTTCCGAATAGCGGACATGGTGAAGAAAAATGGCAGAACAAGAAATTGACACAATCAAGCATCTTATTGAGATTGAAAAGAGCGCGGCTCTTCTCATTACCGAGGCCCAAACCGAGGCCGACAAGAAAATCGCACTGGCAAAATCAAAGGCCGACGCGAATTTCAAGGAGCAGGCTGCAAAGATTGTATCTGAGAAAGAAGCCGCTTACGAAGCCAGAATAAAGGAAGCCGCGGCAAAATACAACAACTTGCTTTCTGAATACAAGACAAAGATTGAAAATTCGCTCAAAAGCATTGATTTTTTCAATAACATTGCAGAAAAATATTTATTTGCCTAAGGTGGTACGAACATGGACTCTTCGGCAGCTTCAGCTTATGTTTACGCAAAGGCTAGCGGAATGCTCGCCAAGTCCTTTGTCGGAAACAAGGCCTCAAAACTCTTCTCTATAAATTCACTCCGCGAGCTGTACGGTTTTTTGTTTCCCAACGAAACGCCGGCTCTTCCGGAAACATTGCTTGCAAAAGAAATAGAAGCATCATGCGAAAAGCGTTTCATTGACGACTACATCACGCTGGTGGGCAGCTACACGCAGCCGGCGAAAATTCTCGTCTCGCTTCTCCATTACTACGACTACAACAACCTGAAAGTCATCGGGGCGGCTCTCAGCTTGGGCGAAAAGAACCTTCCGGACATTTCCGACATAAGAAAATATTCCATGATGAACTACAAGTCATGGCCAAATTTGGGCAAAATCACATCAAAATCCACAATTTCATGGTATAATAAAGCCGTTGACATTTCGGAGCAGTACAAAATCGACTCAAAAATCGATGAAGCCTACATTTCCGAAATATGGTCGGCGGTAAAGGAGCTTTCCGGGAACGAACGCGAGGATGCCGAAAAGTTCATATCAACGGAATTCTCTTTTCGGAACATTTTGTGGGTTTTGCGGCTCAAAGTCTACTACAAGATGTCGGCACAAGAGATTTTTGACCGGCTCGCATTTGCGGACAAGTCACAGCCAAAAACCGATGTGTTCGCGCGGCAGGCATTGAAGATTTTGGACAAGGACACAGAGAACTGGGACGAATGGAAAAACTGGAAGTACGTCTCGCTTTTGAACCCCCACGAAGACGGTGTTGTTTGGGAGGTGAATCCCACATGGGTAGAAAAATCCGTGAAACGCGAGCTGAACAAGATGTATTCCAGCTGCTTCCACAAAAACCCCATGAGCGTGCTCAGCCTCGTATCATGGTTCAAGATAAAGCAGCATGAGCTTGATTGCATACGAACGGTCGCCGAAGGTTTGAGGCTTGATGTTGAGTCCGAAAAATTGCATGACATTGCGGGCATTCCAATGAATTAACCAGGAGAAAATATGGCACGAACGACTCCCATGAGATTGATAGAACTGATGGTTCTAAAGCAGGACATAAGTTCAGTCATCGAATTTTTAGGAAAAAAAGGAAATTTTCAGTTTCAGTCCCACAAATCTTCCTCCGACGAGAAGGCAAAGCCGAACATCGACATGGAGATGCTTGCGTCCCTGGAGGAGGCGAAAGTCTTTCTCAACAAATCCAGTCTCACCATAGACGAAGAATACCTGGCATCATGCACAAAGCCGACGGACGAAGACCGAGCGGCGGCGCAGAAATTCCTTGAAAGCGTTGAGGAGCTTAAAAAGAAGGAAGCGCATCTGCAAAGCGAATTGAAGCGCGTAAAGGACGCGAACGAGGAGGCTCTTTCATTCTCCAACCTCAAGGTTCCCTTCGACCAGCTTGACCACTTGTCTTTCCTTTCGCTCAGAATCGGAAAAATAGAGCCTTCTGTCCTTGACGAGCTTAAGTTTGCCGTGGGAGAGCGGGCGGTCATCATTCCGCTGGGAAACGACAAGTCGCGCATCATGGCGGCTGCCTCAAAAAAGGCTCGTTTTGCCCTGGACTCGGAGCTAAAGCGGTTCGGATTCGTGAACATGGAAATCCCGAAGGATTTCAAGGGCGTTCCGGACGATGTGCTTGAAAGCCTCAAAAAGGAGCTTTCCGAAACGGAAAAAACATTCGCCTTCTTTGAAGAAGAAAAAGCGAACATGGCAAAAGCCCATGAAGAAATACTCAAAAAACTGCTCGCAACGTTCGCAATAGGCTCGCAAATCCTCGAAAAGCAGAACACGCTGGAATCAACAGACCTTGTATACAGAATAACAGGCTGGATTCCGGAAGAGTCATGCCACGAGATGATGAAGCAGCTTGATGCGCTCACGGAGGGCAGAATCGCCATACGCATCTACGAGCCTTACGAGATTCCATCTGTCATCAACGGCACGGAAAAAGTTCCTGTCAAGCTCAAGCACGGAAAGCTGGTGAGCGCGTTCGAGCGGCTCATTTTCAGCTATGGCTCGCCCGCATACGGCACTATCGACCCAACCCCATTTGTGGCGTTGTTCTTCACGCTTCTGTTCGGAATCATGTTCGGAGATGCGGGACAAGGATTCATCTTCCTTTTGCTTGGTCTTCTCATGTCCTTCAAAGTCATCAAGGTGGGCGGCTGGAACAAATTCGCCCCAATCTTCATGGCAATCGGAACGTCATCAATGATAATGGGTATTTTGACAGGCGAGTTCTTCGGAAACGAGGAAATATTGAAGCCGGTGGCACGTTTCTTGACCGGGCTTTTTGGCGCGCCCCGCGACCAGATTCTCCACATGATGCCGAACGAGGGACCAAAATCAATCATCAATATGTTCATCTTCTTCGGTTTCACGGTGGGAGTCGGATTCTTCATAAACTCCATCGGTCTCATCGTCAACATCATGAACCAGTTCAACCTAAAACGGTACGGTAAGGCAATATTCAACAAGAACGGTCTTTCCGGCGCAATTTTCTTCTGGTATCTCGTGGTGCTCATTTTGCGCGTGGTCATTTTCAAGCACGAAGTTTCCATGTTCGACATAGTGATAATCGCCATAACTCTCATAGCCACGGCGTTTGCGGAGCCGCTATCCAAAATCGTTGACAAAGAGCGTCCGATTCTGGAAAACGGTGTGGGAATCGCAATAATCGAAGGTGTGGTGGAGCTGCTTGAAACACTCATCAGCTACCTGTCCAACTCAATCAGCTTCATTCGTGTCGGCGCGTTCGCCCTTGCCCATGCGGTTTTGGGCTACATCATCTCGACGATGAGCGAAATGGCAGGCCCCGCCGGAATCGCGGTCATGCTCTTCGGCAACGCGATTGTCATAGTGCTTGAAGGAATGGTGGTCGCAATTCAGGTCATCCGATTGCAGTACTACGAATTCTTCTCAAAATTCTTCAATGAAACGGGAAAGGAATTCAAGCCTTTTGCGTTTGAATATAAAAATTAGTGAGGTTTTTTATGAACAAGAAAATTTTCATGGTGCTCAGTTTGTTTGCATTCGCCGTCATGGGTGCTTTCGCACAGGCGGCAGGAGCAGAGGCGGCCGCTGATTCAAGCTCCATCAAGTATCTTGCTGCCGGTCTTGCAGTAGGCTTGGCCTGCATCGCCGGTGGAATTGCAGTAGGAAAAATTGGTGCTGCGGCAATGGGCGCAATGAGCGAAAACGCAGAGCTTTCAGGAAAAGCCCTTCCGTTCGTCGGTCTTGCAGAAGGTATCTGTCTGTGGGGATTCCTTGTGGCATTGCTCATCATTATCCTTTAATACGTTTTCAGGAATAACATTTTGGAATATTTTGTAATCGGTGAAAGGGAAATTGTTCTCGGATTTAATCTTGTCGGCGTGAAAGGCGCAATCGCCACATCACGGAATGAAGCCTTGGACGCTTTTCTGCGCCTGACGGGGCATGGCGGGACTGTTTCCGTGCCGGTTGATGAAAGACCAAAAATTCTTATTCTGACGGAAGAAGTGTCCGCAATGCTGGAGGATGAAGTTCTTGACTGGCAGAAAGGGGCGCAGTATCCGTTGATTGTTGAAATTCCCGGCATTCACGGACATCTTGAGGGCAAAAAATCCCTCACTGAGTCAATCCGTGAAGCTGTTGGCATAAGCGTCTAGTACAAATTTGGAAGGAAAATGGAAGAATTACGGTCTACAGAGATTCTCGACAAAGAAATTGAAGCCGATGCCCGCAAAAAAGCAGACAAGATTCTCAAAAATGCGGATAGTGAAGCTGAGAAAATTTTGGCTGATGTTGAGACCCGCGTAAAAGAAGCAAAAGAGCAGAAAGAAAAATACTACGATTCAAAATTCAATCAATTTGAAAAGAATCTTGAAGCTGCCCTTCCGCTTGAAAAAGAGCGTTTTTTGGTCTCATTCTATGACGATTCAGTTTCAAGCGCGTTGAACGATTATTTGAAGAGCATCGGCGCGGAAAAAAGGCTTTCCCTCATCGAAAAACGTTTTTCAGGAATGAAAAAGAACATGGGCGCACAGAAATTCAACGCCTTCACGTTCGGCATCGATGCGGGGGCGGCAAAAAAGCTTCTGGGAGATTTTGCCTCCAGCACAAAAGAAATTTCCTTCGAGGAATCGGGGGAAGAAATCGCGAAAGGCAATGAAATCCACGAGGGAATCATCCTTGAAAGTGAAAACAAGAAAGTTCGCATTCGGTTGACCATCGATCAAATCGTGCGCGAACTGAAAGACAAATACAGTTTTGAGCTTGCCTCAACATTGTTCGGAGGGAAATTACCGCAATGAGCGAGATAAAAGGTACAATCACACGAATTTCAGGTCCGATTGTATATGCGGAAGGGCTTGAAGGATGCGGTCTCTACGACGTGGTTGATGTTGGCGAAAAGAGAATCATCGGCGAAATCATCCGGCAGAGCGAAGGAAACGCCACCATTCAGGTGTACGAAGAGAACACTGGAATGAGAATCGGCGAGGACGTGGTGTCTTCCGGCCGCCCGCTCTCGCTCCGACTGGGGCCTGGCCTTGTCGGAACGATTTACGACGGAATCCAGCGGCCGCTTGAGTCAATGTACGAACATTCGGGCGCGTTCCTCATTCCGGGCGAGAGAACCGAGCCAATCAACGTAACAAAGAAATGGAAACTTGAGTGCGCTGACGGTGTTCAACCAGGCATGGAAATAAAGCCTGGCACAGTGCTCGGCTTTGTCCAGGAAACTGCTTCCATCAGGCACAAAATCATGGTTCCGCCCACGGTCAAGGGGACTACGCTCAAAACTTTCAGCGGAAACGGCGAATATACGGTTGATGAAGTCATCGGAACGACGAATTTGGACGAGGAGCTAAAGCTTAGCCACTACTGGCCGCTGAGAACACCCCGTCCGTTCGCAAAGAAACTTGAAGTAAGCCAGCCGCTCATCACAGGACAGCGCGTCATTGACGTGTTCTTCCCCCTTTCAAAGGGCGGCACGGCTGCAATCCCTGGCGGATTCGGAACGGGAAAGACTATGACGCAGCACGCCATTGCAAAATGGTGCGACGCGGACTTAATCGTGTACATCGGGTGCGGCGAGCGCGGCAACGAAATGACCGACGTTCTCACCGAGTTCCCCACGCTCATTGACCCGCGCACCGGCCGCTCGCTCATGGAGCGCACAATCCTCATCGCAAACACGTCCAATATGCCGGTGGCGGCGCGGGAAGTCTCGCTCTACTCAGGCATCACACTGGCAGAATACTACCGCGACATGGGAATGCACGTGGCAATCATGGCGGACTCAACATCACGCTGGGCAGAAGCTCTCCGAGAACTTTCAGGACGCATGGAGGAAATGCCTGCCGAGGAGGGATTCCCGGCGTATCTGCCAACGCGCCTGGCTGAGTTCTACGAGCGCGCAGGCCGCGTGAACGCGCTTTGCGGAGAAGAAGGCTCTGTTTCAGTCATCGGTGCGGTCTCCCCACCGGGCGGCGACTTCTCGGAGCCTGTCACCCAGCACACAAAGCGATTCATCCGCTGTTTCTGGGCATTGGACAGGGCGTTGGCAAACGCGCGGCACTATCCCGCCATCGGCTGGATTGAAAGCTATTCCGAGTACGCGGACGAAATCCGCGAGTGGTGGGACAAGCTGGACTCACGGTGGGCGCAAGTCCGTCTTTCAGCCCTCGACCTGCTCAAAGAGGAGCAGCGGCTGGAGCAGATTGTCCGTCTCATCGGTCCTGACGCGCTTCCTGATGAAAAGAAAATCATTCTGACAGTGGCGGACATGATAAAAAACGGATTCTTGCAGCAGAGCGCATTTGATGCTGTTGATGTTTACTCCGTTCCAGAAAAGCAGATTTTGATTCTGCTTTTGATAATGCAGTTCTACGAAAAAGGTCTTATGCTGATCAAATCGGGTGTTCCGCTTTTGAAAATCGCATCGCTTTCCGTAAAGGACGAAATCGTGAGAATCAAGTCGTCCGTTCCAAACGACAAGCTGGAGCAGATTCACGAAATCGAAAAAAGGCTTGAAGACCAAATAAGCGAAGTCGCCCGTTTGTACAGGCGGTAACGCAAAGGCTGTCCGGCGGGGCATCGTGCGGGCAGCCTTTTTTTCTCAGCACCACGTCCATGAGGTTTTTATGACTAACACGTTCAGTCGATTCTTGAAAATTCTTCTCATTCTCCCGTTTTTTCTCGCCCCCCTCGTCTCCTGCTCGCGCTCTCTCGGCTACAGCGTAGTTCTATGGAGCGATGCGGAGCACAACCTTGAGGACGGGCAAATTGTCAAAGTGCACATAAAATCGAACATTTTCCACGAATATGTCATCACAGCCCCAGGCACGGACGACAAATTCGAGATTCCGGTCTGGCAGCTCACCGACCCGGAAAGCAAGTCAAAGGCGCAGAACAGAGCGAAAAAATTCGCCGAGTTCGAGCACATATACGCGGTGGTCAAGCTGGACGGGCTTCCTGTGCGGGCAGAGACGGTGAACACGTCAAAGCAGGTGTACCGCCTGCGAAAAGACGAAATAATCCGAGTGCTCTACCGGGGGAACGGGCAAAGCGTCTCCAACGGAAAGACCGACATGGAAGGCGAATGGCTCCGCGTGCTCACGGAAAGCGGCACCCAGGGCTGGTGCTTCTCCCACAACCTGGAGCTGTTCACCGCAGGAATCGATGTTAAATCGTCGGTACAGCTGGCAAAAGCCGATGACGAAACAGAAAAAGTCGATGAGGTTTTGGAAAACGCCCTCAAAAAACGCTGGTATCCAGAATCGTTCGACACAATGATAAAATCGGAGCGAATAGACCTTGAGAAAATGAACCCGGCATTCGGTTTTGATTTTGGCACCACATCAGGCTCCATCACGCTCCGCACTGCCGAAGACGATTACTCCTGGGATTTCGGCGGCATTTCAAAATTGTACGGAAGGCAATATCAGCTTGACGGAACAAAAGTGAACGTGACGATTCGTGACGAGAACGCAATTTCAGTCCAGTTCTTCGACTCCAACAGAAAAATCCGTGCGCTGAACTTTGTCTCGTTCGCCGACGACTTTGACATGGAGAAAGTCATTGCCGACGAACAGACGCGTCGTGACGGAATTATCGCAAAAATCGTCCGCGCAGGCCCGCAATTCACAAGCTCAAGCTATGGAACGATTTTTTTCTCCCGCGACGGCTATGTGACGTGGCTGGACAACACGCTCCTCGTCCAGCAGGGACTTGTGGATGCGCAAAGCGCAAACAACGCCCGCGTTTCCTCGGAGTTTTTCCTTCAAAAATCACTCACCGCCTCCTACGACGGCGTACTCACGTTCACGTTCGGCGGCACTCGGAGCGTGAATTTCTTCTACAAGCTCACGGACGCAGGGCTTCGACTGGAAGACGCATCCCGCGCGGAAGTAAAGGAAGGGGAAAAGCTCATAACAGCGACGGGAGCAAGCGCGCTCGTCATGTTCTTTGAGCCGGTAAGGCAGGGAATCATTGAGTAGGGGCAGCCCGAAAAACCTGTTAGCTTTGCAACTTTCCATCGCCCAGCCAACGCTGGACACAATAGACGTGTTCGAAAACAGCGGTTTTCA
Organism: Treponema sp.; assembly: GCA_017412405.1. Taxonomy (GTDB): domain Bacteria; phylum Spirochaetota; class Spirochaetia; order Treponematales; family Treponemataceae; genus Treponema_D. The sequence goes on from JAFPYB010000088.1 coordinate 23,067, forward strand.
GAACTGGTTTAATTTTTAAGGTGAGAAAGACGATGGCATTTGTTCAATTTTCACAAGTCTCCCTGGCGTTCGGCGACAGGGACATTCTAAAAAACGTGTCGGTGAACCTTGCATCCGGCACAAAAGCAGCACTCACGGGTGCAAACGGAAGCGGAAAATCGACTCTCATAAAAATCATGGCGGGGCTTGTTCCACCAGACTCGGGCCAGCGCGTGGCACAAAAAGACGCGCGAATCGCATACCTTCCCCAGAGCGGGCTGACGCACAGGGGCTGCACCCTGCGGGAGGAGGCAGACAAGGCATTTTCCTTCGGCTACAAGCTGCAAGAAGAGCTTGATTCCATCGGCGACGACCTGAAGGCCGGAAACGGAAACCAGAAAATTCTTCTTGAACGGCACGACGCGATTTTGACCGAGCTTGAGGACTCAGGCTGGAACCGCCGTTCCGTAATGGCGGAGCAAGTCTTGCTCGGTCTGGGATTTTCCCGCGATGACCTGGAGCGGAACTGCGAGGAATTTTCTGGCGGCTGGCAGATGAGAATTGCGCTGGCAAAAAGCCTCATGGTGAACCCGCATATCCTCCTTTTGGACGAGCCAACAAACTACCTTGACATTGAGGCGAGGGAATGGCTCGAATCATTTTTGAACAACTTCAAGGGCGGATTTTTGCTCGTGAGCCACGACAGATATTTTCTTGACCACACAATCAACGAGGTCTACGAGCTGTTCGGCGGGGATTTGCACCGATACGCGGGAAATTTCTCCCATTACGAGAAGGTTCGGGAGACGGAGCTTGAGACGCTGATTCACGAGTACGAAAAACAGCAGGCGGAAATCCAGCACCTTGAGGAATTCATCACCAGATTCGGCGCAAAGGCGACAAAGGCGGCACAGGCACAGGAGCGGCAGAAAATGCTGGACAAGATTCTGGAGAACGAGATTGTCATTCCGGAATCTCTCAAAAAAATCCATTTCAAATTTCCGCCGGCCCCACATTCAGGAAGGCTCGTGGCCACGCTGGAGAACATCACGAAATCCTACGACGGAGAGAAAAACGTCCTGTCCAATCTTGACCTGCTCCTTGAAAACGGCGACAGGCTCGTGGTGGCAGGGCACAACGGCGCGGGAAAATCCACGCTGCTGAGAATCCTTGCGGGCGTTGACCCGGATTTTTCTGGAAGCGTGAGGCTCGGCGCGGGCGTTGCAATCGGCTATTTCTCTCAGGACAACGCCGAGCGGCTCAAAGGAAGCCAAAGCGTGCTTGAGGAAGTGGAAAGCGCCGCCCCGCTGGAACTCATCCCAAAAGTGCGCGATATGCTGGGCGCATTTTTGTTCCGTGGCGACGACGTGTTCAAGTCAATCGATGTGCTGTCTGGAGGCGAAAAATCACGGGTCGCGCTCCTGAAGCTTCTTCTCCGCCCTGTGAACCTTCTCATTCTCGACGAACCCACGAACCACCTTGACATGCACTCAAAGGACGTGCTTCTTGAGGCATTGCAGTCGTTCGGCGGGACGGTCATCTTCGTAAGCCACGACCGCGGATTCATAGAGTCGCTTTCAACACGCGTCCTTGAGCTGAAGGACGGAGCATACAGGATTTTCCCAGGCGGCTACACATACTATATGCAGAGACTGGAAGACGAAAAGAACGGAATCGTGCCGTCCGCAGCCGAGAAAAGTCAGGAACCGCAAAAAAATCAGGCTGAAGCAGAAGAACCGTCCGAGGGAAAACGCTCTTGGCAGGAACAGAAAAAATTCGAGGCTGAAAAGCGGAAGGCTGAAAAGCTAGTCTCGCAGATTGAGACCGATATCGAAAAAGTTGAGGCCGAAAAACAGGAGCAGGAAGCAAGCATGGCAAATCCAGACGTGTACTCCACCGGCGAGAAGGCAAAATCGGTGCAGAAAAAAATCGACGAGCTTTCAAAGAAGCTGGAGGAATTGAACGCCCAGTGGGAAGAGGCCGCGCTAAAACTGGAAGAATTCAACTGAGCAGGATGGGAAGGATTGTATGGAAGAAAAGGTGAGCGAGGAAAGAACAAGACGGGAAAACAGGAACGAAACCGTGGAGCGTATGCTGACGGAAAAAGTCAGCACGCTCATTCTCAAGAACGCAGTCCCGACGATTTGTTCCATGATGGTCACGGCGCTCTACAACACTGCCGACACGTTCTTCGTCTCAAGGCTGGGAACTTCGGCTTCGGGGGCGGTGGGAATCATCTTTTCGATAATGGCCATAATCCAGGCGTTCGGGTTCACCATAGGCATGGGTTCAGGGAGCATCGTCTCGCGCCTTTTGGGCGGCGGGGACACAAAGAAGGCCTCCACATACACGTCCACGGCAATCATCCTTGCCTTTTCCCTGGGCACCGTGCTTGGAACAATGGGGCTAATCTTCCAGGACGGAATCACGCGGCGGCTGGGGGCAACGGAGACGATTCTGCCATACGCCCGCGCCTACGCCCACTACATTCTCATTGGAACGCCCTTCTTCATGACATCTTTTGTCATGAACAATCTCCTGCGCTGGCAGGGAAAGGCCGCGCTGGCAACAGTGGGGCTTACGACAGGCGGAATCCTGAACATGGTCCTCGACCCGCTTTTCATCTTTGGCTTCAAGCTGGGCATAAAAGGAGCCGCCATCGCCACGCTCACAAGCCAGTTCATCAGTTTTTCGATTCTTCTCTCCATGTTCCTAAGGAAAAAATCGGTAACTGATTTTTCACCAGCGTACATCTCAAAGAACAAGTCGGACTATGCCGCCATTTTCCGCACAGGCTTCCCGTCGTTCTGCAGGCAGGGAATAGGCTCCTTCGCCATGATTGCCCTCAACATGCAGGCGCGGAAATACGGCGCGCTCTCCCCCATCTCGGGATTCAGCGCGGATGCCACCATTGCGGCAATGGCAATCACGAACAGGCTTTTCATGTTTCTCATGAGCGTCGCGCTGGGACTTGGACAGGGATTCCAGCCCGTGTGCGGCATGAACTTCGGCGCGAAAAAATACGACCGCGTAAAGGAAGGATTCTTTTTCCTCGTGAAAATCACCGCGCTCATACTCTCGGTTCTGGCCCTCGCCGTGTTCATCTTTGCGCCGCAGATTACGCGCCTGTTCCGGGACGATCCGAACGTCATCAACACGGCCCGCCTTGCACTCCGCGCCCAGGCGCTGACAATTCCGCTCCACGCCCTCATATTCGGCGCGAACACCATGCTCCAGACAACAGGAAAACCAGAGCAGGCAACCTTCCTTTCATCCCTCAGGCAGGGGCTTTATTTCCTGCCCCTCATACTGATTCTGCCCTATTTCTTCGGCGTTCGAGGCGTTCAGACAGCCCAGGCGATTGCGGACACGCTCACCGCGCTCACATCGGTTCCGTTCATCATATCGTTCTTCAACCACCTTGACCAAAACAAGAGCGTTCATCAAAATTCAACTCAATAGAAGGGACTAAACCGTGCCGCACCAGCTTGGCTCGTGCCCCATACAAAAACTTTCGGAGGTGATATGAAAAAATCCATCGTTGCATCACTGTTCTTGTTCTCGCTTGCGTTCTCGTCGTTTGCCTGCACACTCAAATCCTTCGTCGGGCACATCGACTACTACGGGAACGTTCCCTTCGCGGAACCGTGCCTCGTCACTGACAAGGGCGAAATTCTCCGCATGGCGGTGTCGGAAAAGGCAAAATTCACAATGGAGGACATAAAGGCTCTTCAGGGAAGGAGAATCAAGCTGACGGGAAAACAGGACAAGGACAACAAAGGCGTGCATCAAATCAAGGACGGAACGCTCACAATAAAAAAATACAAAGTTCTTGACTAGAAAACGGTCAAATTTCGCCTTAATCCTTTATGCACATCGCATTTCTGTGATATAATCAACAGTATGATGAAAAAATTTACTTCAATAAAAGCATTATATGCCTGTCTTGGCATATTGACACTTTTCTCGTTGTCCTTGTTCTCATGCGAAAACTCAGGCAACGGGCCCAAACTTACGACAATCTCAATATGGTACATCCCTTCCCAGTCGGAAGCGGGCGAACCACCGGCCGATTGGTTTCTCTACGACAAACTCAAGAAAGAGCTTGGAATCGACCTTAAACTAAAGGCCCTGCCAACAGACACAAACGAGCTTGACTCAATCATCATGCAGGCGGCAAAGACAAATTCGCTCCCGGATATTTTCAGAACAAGCCGCACTGTAATGGTGGAGCTTGCAAAACAGAACAAAATCACGAACGTTGACCGAATGTTCCCCCTCATGCCTGAGCGCACTCGCGTTCTGTACACTGATGCCGCAAAAAAGGCGGGTCAGATTGACGGTCTCACCTTCTCCCTCTCATACCCCACATCGAACACGAACATTCCGAAGAACGAGGGAGTCCTCATCAGAAAAGACTGGCTCGACAAGCTCGGGCTTGCAATTCCCAAGACAACCGACGAATTCCTTGCCGTCATGCAGGCATTCACCAACAACGACCCTGACGGAAACGGAAAGGACGACACCTACGGATTCGGCGCATTCATCGAAGCGAACGTGCAGGAGGACGGTCTTGGAAAGCGGTTCTCGCCGATTTTCGGTGCGTTCGGCGTGTGCGGCACGTTGAGCTACGACAAGTCAAACCCCATGCTCAACATCCACAAAAGCGAATTCTACGATGCAATGAGCTATGTGCGAACAATGGTGCAGTCAAAAGTCATCGACCCAAACTGGTTCGCATACAAAAAGGACGATTTCAGGAACGCATGGAAAGAGGGGCGGTTCGGCATTATGCGCGAGCAGTTCGCGGCATATTCGCTCAAGAGCAACTACACGCCCTTCGACAAGAACTTCCCCAATGGCCAGTGGATTGTAATTGACCCGCCTACGGGACCTACAGGAAAATCGGCTGTGGGTATCAACGCCCAGTCATGGAACTATCTTGCAATCAACAAGCGCGCGGCGGAGCTTGGAAAAATTCCGCTCATCGCACGAATGTTGGAATGGTTCTTCACAGATGCCTATGCGGATCTTTGGTATGGCGAAGAGAACGTGAACTGGGTGTTCGACCTTGATTCCGGGAAAATCACGGACAAGGTGTCAGACCCAACAAAATCCTACACGGCAGTTGAAACAAAACCCCTTCTCCAGATGCGCTGGATTGTTGACCACAACTCCTCCGAGTCCCTCAAAGACCGCTACCCCACATGGAAGCGAATCAACGGAGAGGACATGAATACTCTTGAAATCCTCAAGGAAATGCAGTCAAAACCGTGGATTGACGGATTCAGCTTCTCAAAGCCCAGCGAGGAGCTGCAGAAAATGTACAAGCAGGGAATCCTTGATTTTGTCCTAGGAAAACGCAATTTGACCCGCGAAAACTGGGACTCGTATGTTCGGGAACTTGACGCGAACGGCTTGAAGGATTGGGAAAAATCCATCATCGATGCAGCAAGGGAAAGCGGACTTTTCTAGGTCTTTTTAAGTGAACGCTGAAAAATCCCCAACAGGATTCATTCAATGTTCCCCCAGAAAACGGCTTTCCTGGCAACGTGTACTTCAAAAAAGGAAAAGAAAATGAAAGGTGTTGAATATAGAGGTGTCACTTCCGTTGACGGTCCTATCATCGTCGTGAAAAGAACCGAAAATGTTTCGTACAATGAAATAGTCTATGTGCGCGACAAGGGTGGCGAAAAGAAAACAGGCCGTGTAATCGACTTGAACAAGGACACGGCAATTGTCCAGATTTTCGGCTCAACGACAGGAATAGACCTGAACGAAACAACGGTGGAATTCTTGGGCGAGCCGATGGAGCTTCGCGTTGGCGAAGGTCTTTTGGGGCGCATCTTCAACGGACTGGGCGAGCCAATTGATGGACTTCCGCCCATCGTATCATCAAAGAAAATCGATGTGAACGGAATGCCGATAAACCCGTATGCCCGCGTCTACCCACGGGACTTCATCCAGACCGGCATTTCGTCAATCGACGGAATGAACACTCTCATCCGCGGCCAGAAGCTCCCGATTTTCTCGGGAAACGGTCTTCCCCACAACAAACTTGCGGCCCAGATTATCAGGCAGGCAAAGATTTTGAACTCGGACGAGCAGTTCGTCATGGTGTTCGCCGGCATGGGAATCAAGTACGACCAGGCGCAGTTCTTCATACACTCCTTTGAGGAATCGGGCGTTCTTTCAAAAGTCGTCATGTTCCAGAGTCTTGCCGACGCGCCTTCAATCGAACGAATCATCACGCCGCGCTGTGCCCTCACTGCCGCAGAGTATTTGGCATACGAAAAAAACATGCACGTTCTCGTGGTCATGACCGACATGACAAACTATTGCGAGGCGCTTCGTGAAATCTCCACGACACGGGGAGAAGTGCCGGGAAGAAAGGGCTACCCAGGCTACCTCTACTCAAATCTCGCCGAATTGTACGAGCGTGCAGGAAAAATCAAGGGGTCAACAGGCTCAATCACGCAGATTCCAATTTTGTCCATGCCGAACGACGATATTTCCCACCCAATCCCGGACTTGACGGGCTACATCACCGAAGGGCAGATAGTCCTTGACAGGGAGCTTTCACAGAAGGGCGTTTACCCGCCTGTGTCTGGTCTCCCGTCGCTCTCTCGCCTCATGAAGGACGGAATCGGGGAGGGCATGACGCGGGAAGACCATTCAGCCGTGTCGAGCCAGCTTTTTGCGGCGTACTCAAAGGTAAAATCAATCAGAAGCCTTGCCGCAATCATCGGAGAGGAGGAACTGGGCAAAGAGGACAGAATGTACTTGAAGTTCGGAGAGGAGCTTGAATCCAAGTTCTTCACCCAAGGCGAGTACGAAAACCGCTCCATTGCCGAAACCCTGGATTTGGGCTGGCAGCTCCTGAAAATCCTTCCGAGAAACGAGCTGTACCGCATCAAGCCTGAACTAATCGAAAAATACATGGGCGCATGAGCGGGGAACTCGCAATGGACGACACAGCCGACGTCCGCTGGAAACAGCGGTTCGAGAATTACAAAAAAGCTCTTGCCGTGCTGAGGCGGGGGCTTGAGAGCGTATCTCCCGAAAAAGAAGTCGATGAATTTCAGAAACTTGGAATCATTCAAGCCTTCGAATTTACACAGGAGCTTTCGTGGAAAGTGATGAAAGATTTCATCACAAACAGCGGCGGCGGTGAAAAAATATACGGAAGCAAGGATGCAGTTCGCCAGGCGTTCAACCGCAGCTTGATTTCCGATGGAGAGACATGGATGGATATGATTGACTCGCGGAACGAAAGCAGTCATCTCTATGACGAAACAACTTCGGACAAGATTTTTTCAAAAATCAGCTCGTTGTATTTGCCGTGTTTTTCCGCGCTTGAGAAAACCCTCAGCGACCTTGCAGGACAAGAAAAGGATGAATGAGTTCGGTCTGTCGGAAAAATCGATGGAAACCATCCGCGCAATTTACGGAGCCTTTCCGCAAATTGCGCGTGTCATTGTCTACGGAAGCCGTGCCATGGGAAACTTCCGCGAAGGAAGCGACATAGACATGGCCATCATTGCTGACAAGCCGCTCTCCTACGACAACCTTGTGCAGGTGGCGGGCGCGTTCGACGACTCGTCGCTTCCCTACCTTGTGGATGTGTCTGATTTTTCCCAAATAAAAAGCGAATCCCTCAAAGACCACATCACACGGCGCGGGAAAGTGCTGTACGAGCGCGAAGGCGGGAATTCTCACGAGTTGAGGTTGTAGTAAATATTGACAACCGTTGAATCATCGTCGAGAATCGTTTGTTGCTCGAATGTTTGTGCCGTATAGTTTTTGTATGACTTTGCCTTTGCCGCAGTCTTTGTGCCAGCCTCGCCAGCCAGAATTTCATATTCTCTCTCTTCATACAAAGTCCCGCCATATGAAACCTGCAAAAGATGGTTTACCCTATATTTGAAATTTCCTCTAGGTCCCCACAGCGCATACAAGGTCATGTCCTTGGACGGTTTTATAGTTTCCCCATCCTTGTATAAAGCAGTTGAAGCAGATTTGCTGGTAGACCACCCGAGGAATCTGTAGTTTTCCCGTGAAAAGGTACATTCGGGCAATGCCAAAGAGCTTCCGGGCGAAATCATCTGGCTTTCCATAGTTCCGCTTTCGCCGTTTGAATCGAAAGAAACAGTGACAAGCTTCGTGACAGTGGGAGTCCCCTCCGTAGTATACGACTCATCGTCCGAATCCTTGCACCCAACAAGCGGCAAGAAAAAAATCAAAGATAACACAAACAGTTTCAAAAAATTTTTCATAGACAATCCTTACTTTCGAGTTCCTGTTTTTTATCGAAAAAGTATCATTCCGACCGGGCATCAGCGCGTGAAGAAATCGCACTTTTGGCAAGCTAAAAGTGGCAGAGTTTGCCGCGCAAACTCTGCCACCACTTACTTAAAATACACGCCCAACGCTGGAACAAGGCAGAAATCGCCTTTCAGCTTGTCAGAAGCCGTGGAAAATCCACCAAGAATCTTGTACCCGCCGAAGCTCGCATAAACGCCCATCTTTTTGGAAAGCTCGAACATTCCCGTCACATCCGCGCCCAGCTGGAAGTAAATCAAATCCGTATGGCTGCTGCTTTTGGTTCCGGACGCAGCTGTAAAATACATGTCGTTCCCGACTGCGAAATCTCCCGTGACGGCAAGCTTACATTTCTTGTTGTTGAAGAACGTGTAGCCCGCGCCCACATTGTACCGTGAGGCGAAGTTGTACTCCGTATCGGTTTCAACCTTCTCCTTCTTAGTTGTATACATCGGTGTTGAATACTTATATGAACCGATGGTGTATGTACTGTAACTTGATATATAGCTATATTCATATTCCGACTTCTGCTTGTATATTCCCACGCCCATGTCAATATCAAACCTGAATGTGAATCCGTTTTGCATCGTATATAATATTCCCGCCTGCAAACCTATCTGCGTCTGGTTTTGAATCACATCAGTATCAGTATCATACGCAAGCTGAGAAATCGGGACAGAAAGCCCCACATAGAAGCTTGTAGGCTTGTATCGCCCATCTGTTCTGGAGCGTGCCGCAAAGACAGAAAAAGCACAGAAGACCATAAAACCAAAAACAAATTTTCTTTTCATAAAAACTCCTATAAATAACCTTTTGGTCAGGTCAGAAACTTATGATTCCAACCACCTCGTTTCAAACAAACACTGAAAAAATCTCCAATAGGATTAGATATGTTCGGAAAAAGAAGGTCTTCCAAAGCACGTCGATTTATTCAGTGTTTTCCTAATATCCCCTGAGCGTAGTTCCAGTCAGATTTACTTCTTCGCCTAGCCCAAACGCCTCGTCTTCGCCATCCAAACCGTGATTTGGATGATATTTTCCTTTGGGAAGCCTTCCCGAAAGAAAATAATAGTTGCACGACTCTCCCACACGCTCGTAACGTGTGACAGCAGCATTGATATGGCTCATAATTTTATTGATAATCATGACAACAAGACTTCCGCCATAAGAATTCGTGTTCGTATCGTATGTAAACGTTCCGGACCGTTTGAAAAGCGTGGAGGCCGTTCTCGTGGAGCGAATCTCATACTCGATTCCGACAGTAATTTTGTTCAGCAAGACGTTGCGGTTCCATTCCTTTATTGTGGTGAACAAAAGCAAATCTGCCCCGAACAAATCTGAAAAAGCCGAAAGGTCTTTTCCGATGAACACCTCAGAATCATACGCGCTCTCTTCCTGGAGCATCTGCATCATAAGAATCGGGGGAAACACATAAAAGCCATCATTGCTCAAAAACGGACTTAGCGTGTAGTAAAAATAATCCTTCGCCTCCACGTTGTCGGTTTTGTTTATTGGCGGCATGACAAGAATCGAAACAGGGGCATTCTCCCCGTAAAATTCCGAATGAACCTGATAATTCGTAGGTTTCGGAACATCAGGCGTTGAGGCGCATGACGCAAGAAAAAAAAACGTCGCCAGTACAGAAATCAAAAACAAAATTTTTCTCATGACCTTTCTCCGTCCTATAATTCCAATTTTTTGAGCACACCGTCGATGAATTTCTCCGACTCTGGATACAGCGCCTTTTCTTTCATCAAGAACGATTTCCCTTCTTGGATAAGCTCGGCTCCCTCCGCTTCGTCTCCAGCCTCTTCCATGCGGATTCCTTTTCTCACCAGAAGATAGCCGTAATCGGCGCACACCCCGGGCGGAATCGTCTGCCTAATCGTATCCTCCTGTCCGTCCATTACGATTTCATACGTCTGAAGAATATCCTCATCATTCAGTTCATCACCGGATTTTATATAATCATATGTATAGTATGAATACATCTCCCAGTAATACATTTTTTCTGGCGCACTGGTACACGATGAAAACACAATGGCGGCACATACGCTTAAAATCAAAAGAACATTTCTCATGGCAAATCCACCACTTTTATTTCTCCATCAGAACAGAAAATCTTTCTGTTCACCACGACATTTCCATTGAACACAACTTGTATATCATGCGTTCCCGTAGCAATTTTGTATGTGTAAAAATTTTTGCTTAATCTATCCGCAGCATTGTTCACGTTCGCATGGAATTCATGTTTTCCGTCAATTACCACCGTTACGCCATCATCATATTTTCCATAATCAACCGATGTTTTATCAAAATCTGCTGCGACAAGCTGAAGATAAGCAACATTTCCAGAACCGCTCACCGTTGTTTTCGCAGGCGAGGCGCACGAAAAAAAACTTGTACACAACAAAAAGAGGACAAATCCCAAAAAAACATTTCTTCCCATTATTTTTTCTCCTGAATCATGTAGCCATCAAGATTATTTCTATTCACAGCACCAGTCAGCTCAACCAGCGACCACTCGTTCACCTCATCGGTTCCGCCAGATTGGAGCACTCGAACTGTTCCGACTTCTTTCCCAGGAAGTTCCATAGTCATTCCAGTCTGCGGATTTTTTACGGTTTTTCCACGCTGCAAAACCACAAACGTATCGCCTACACGTATTCCCTGTTTTTTTCCGCCAGCCATAAGAATCATGTCATCATCATAGGAAAGGAAATATGATTTCCACGGTCTATCCATGCAGTTGTTTATGATGTTTTCTACAAGCTGGGAGATAGCCGCAGAAATAGCCTTGTCACTCAGCGTGTCATCAAAACTTGATGAATTTCCGATTCCCATGACAGTCGAGGTCTCCGTTTCTGCCGAGCCGGAAGCCTCTTCCGCATAAATAATCTGCCCGCTGCTCACATCAACAAGTCGAATTGACACACCTGCTTCCACAGTCTGCCGCTTTGTACGCGAAAAAACGCCCGACTCGCCAGTATTGTTGCGGCCATATTTCGTGAGCGAACCAAGAATCAAGTAGTCCGCGCCAATTTTCCGCGTCATGCCGCCCGAAAACTGAGTCTCCTCGTTGTACAAAAGATTAAGGTCATTTCGTTCAAGGAGAATAAACTTGTTGCTCGCGCCAAGCTTGGTGTGAAGAATCTCCATCGCCTGACGTCCAAGAGGATCCTCGTTCTTGTCGTAAAAAGAGCCTTTCGCATATTTTGTCTCGTTCGAGAATCTAGCAATGGCAACTTTCCGCTTCAAACCCGTGTACACAGCGGCATCCCCCGCAGCCAACGATGATGGTGTCGCTTTCGCATCACCAACCGCAGACTTTGAAGAAAGACAACTGGCAAATGAAACAGCAGTAAAAGACAAGAAGAGCAAAAAAAATTTTTTCATCATAAAACTCCTGATTTGATTTTTTAGTATACTTGCATACCAATTACTATATTATATAGCAATAATCAAAGAAATCAAACCTAAAATACCAATTTCTATATTTTGTTTGCATGGGATTTTGGAAAAACGTTGAAGAACGACGGTTGTACATTGGAATAACACGAAAAGATTTGGCAACACAATCAGGAATAAAATATGCAATCATAGGAGCGGGCCTCGAAAGAGATTCCATCCCAGCGGCAAATACAGCATTAAAAATTGCAAATGCACTTCACACACCGCTTGAAACCTTACTCGATGATTTTAAAGCTCAGCAATCACCAGAAGATAATAAAAATGAAATTTATAAAAAGGAAGAATTTTTGTTCAAAAAATATCGCGATGTAATACATGATTTTGAGCACATAGATATTTCAACGCGACAGATAATAATAGAAATGATTCACAGATTCGCGATGGAGAAAAGCGCAGGCAACATCCAACCAGGTCAGAACACATGCGGCGGGCAGTAGGGAATTTTTCCTTGGAAAGGATAAATACCCGCCGCCAACAAGGCAGTCCCATTCCAAAACATGGAGTGCAACCGGCAAAATGAAAGGCGAAAATGCCACAAGTGCAAACTCACCTTCCACCTTGCCCCGCCCTATCTGTTCATCTCGGACTGCTTGCCCTTTGTATGATGCCCCTTGATAATAGAAGAAATCTCGTTGAAATCGGAAAGGGGAAGGTCTCCGCGGATTGTGTTCTTTGTGGCGCAGGTGGCGTTTCCGAACTCCATGGCCTTCTGGGGGTCGTTGTATTTGAGGAGCCCGAACAAAACGCCGGAGCAGTATGCGTCTCCGGAGCCGATGCGGTCAACCACGTCGATGTCCTTGTATGATTCTTCCGTGTAGAACTTGTCGTCCTTTTTGGAATAGACAAGGGACGTGAACGAGTGAACTTTCGGGCTGATGACCTCGCGCATTGAGGAAGCAATAATCTGGATATTTGGAAAATCCTTGCAGAACTGGCGGTGCATATCCTGAAGGGATCCTTCTTTTCGGAACATCCTGCGGCAGCTTTCCTCGGAGACAAAGAGAATATCAATATACGGAAGGATTTTCATGATTGTCTCCCGAGCCGTGTCCTCGTCCCACAAGTTTGCGCGGTAGTTCACGTCAAAAGCAATCTGGCTTCCAGCCTCCTTGAATTTTTTTATCATCTCGATTGCCAGGACACGCGTATTCTCAGAAAGCGCAAGAGTGATTCCAGACGTGTAGAACATACGGGTCTTCCCATAGATGTCCGACGGAATCTCCTCCGGCTTTATCTTGGTGATTGAGGAATGGCGGCGGTCGTAGACGACGGTGGGTTTTCTCGGGTACGCGCCGTTTTCGTAGTAGTAGATTCCAAGCCGCGCGTCCGGGGAGCTGTCATAAATGATGAAATCATCGGAAACGCTTGAAAAGCGGATTCTGTTCTTGACAAAGATTCCAAGCTCGTTCTGCGGAAGACGGGTGATGATTCCCGTCCGAAGCCCCAAAAGGGAAACGCCGGAAGCCACGTTCAGCTCCGCGCCACCGGCATGTTTCTCGAACACGTCGCTGCGAAAGATTCGGCCGTTTGACGGCGGCGAAAGGCGGAGCATCGTCTCACCGAATGTTATTAAATCAAACTTCTTTCCAGAATGTTGTTCCATGATATTCCTCCATTTATTGCAAGCAAGAATTTTTTTCCATCAATTGACGTGTTCAAAAACTTCAGTTTACAACTGCCAATTTTCTACAACTTTTATTTTATCTGTTTATACGGCTGCCCGCAAGTCATTTTTTAGGTTGCGGAAAACCGATTCAGCAAATTGCATTTGTTTCAGAACAGGTCTATTGATTTACTTTTGTTTTCTATAAGATTATACTATAAATATGGCTGAAAATGAAAACAATGAGTACAGAAATTCACGAAGCGACGAGCTAAAAAAGAAAGGTCTTTTCACCTGTCTGTGGCTGCTCGTGTTCCTAGTAATTTTCATGGTGTTTCTCATCAAGCGCGAGACGATAAAATCAAATCTCATATCCACCGGATTCTTTGAAAAGCTCTTCGGAAAAACACCAACGTTCCTTGAGGACAAGAACAAGGAAAAAGAAGCGGAGCAGGCCGTACTGAACCAACCAATCGTCGTCAAAAAAGACGAGAAAAAGGATTCCGTCGAATACTTCAAGATGGACAAGCTCAAAGGAGACCCCACAATCCAAATCGAGCCAGTCAAGACAGAAGCAGGCGCACAAGCCGCACCTCAGCCCACACAGAGTACAGAACAGGCGGTTCCGGAGCAAGAATCCACCGAGGTTGTGCAGGACGTTCCGGACGAAAAAGTGCACGGCGCGTCCCAATCGGCAAAGCTCTATTTCGTGCGCATCGACCCAAACGGTGTCGTAAGCCGCCAGGAAGTGTCCCGCACAATCCTCAAAAACGACTCGCCGCTCACCACAAACATTTCCCTTCTCATAGGAGGGCCTGACACGTCGGAGAAAGTGATGGGCTGCCAGTCCCTCATCCCGGAAGGAACAAAACTGCTGGGGGCCACGGTCAAGGACAGGACTGCATTCCTGAATTTCAACGAGGAGTTCATGTTCAACCCAGAGGGAACAGAGGGGCTTTTGACACAGCTCATGCAGGTCGTCTACACGGCAACGGAATTCAGCACTGTTGACAACGTGCAGATTCTCATAAACGGCACCAAGCAGAATTACCTTGGTCTGGAGGGCGTGTGGATAGGAAGCCCGCTCAGCCGAACGAGCTTTAAATAGTGGTGAAAAACGCGTCCACCACTTTTTACTTTCATATTTTGTTGATAGAATGAGATTATGGCTACTACTACAAACATTTTAGTTTTATTGAAATTTTTCGCATCAAAGCAGAACAGCCCGCTGGTGGATTTTTTTGAATTCTGCGACTATCTGAAAAAATACTCTGAGCATCATCTCGGCGAGCAGCCGTCATTGCAAGTTTATCTCGAAAAAACAGAGGAAGCACTTCAAAAAGAGCTGGACAAATATTCAGAAACAAAGCAGATTATCCAAAATGACGGGGCAAACGGCAAGAAAACAATCTACGTCGTCCAATACGTCATTGAGAAAACGGCGGAAAAATACAAGGACATTGCCATAAATCCGTCAATTCCATTTCCGGCAGAAAGCGACCTTGCAAAAAACACGCCAAAGTCAATCATCATCAAGGAAGAAGCGGCAGACTTGATTGCAAAACTCCTTTCAACGCCACCTGTGGAAAACGACAGGCTTCTGTACGGGCTTATCCTGCCGCAGGATGCCCCCACAATCCTTCTTCCCTCAAGCGTCTCCGTCGTTTCCCTCATAGAAACGTCGATCCTAAAGTTGCAGACCTTCCTCAAAAAAGAGGATCGCCACGACTATTTCCTGAAGAAGCTCACCATGTCAAACCCCGGAAAGGAGCTTACGACAAAGAATTTCTTCAACGGATTCGTTGACCGCCCGGACCACGGAATAGAAATTCTCAAGGATACCACGGACAACTTCTACCTGTGGCATCAGATGTGCCATTTCATCAAGCAGGATTACGGCAAGGTCAAGGATTTCACACAGGAAGACCTCTCGACACTGCAATCGGTGTTCCTCATAGAAATAGCCTCAAACTACTTCAAGAGCAAAAATCAGACCGAAACAAAAAAGGTGAACGCGCTCAAGGCACTGGAACAAATCTTGAACAAGCCGCCGTATTACTTCACGTTCGAGGCAATCACAAAATTCTCGGACAAGAACGGAGTTCCGCTTTTGGGACAGTATTCGGAAGACGATTTGAAGGCATACCTGCAC
Organism: Treponema sp.; assembly: GCA_017412405.1. Lineage (GTDB taxonomy): Bacteria > Spirochaetota > Spirochaetia > Treponematales > Treponemataceae > Treponema_D. The sequence goes on from JAFPYB010000088.1 coordinate 38,594, forward strand.
GAAAAGACAACAGACGGAAGCAACCATGAGCTTCCAGAGCTTCTCGTGTTCAAGACCAGCAACGAAGAGCGTTTTTTCATCTGCAAGTCCAAGGTGCTCCAGCTCATCATCATGCTCTGCACGGATGCACGCACTTCCGTGCGCGAAGTCATAAAATCGGAATGGACGAACGCGCTCAAAAATTTCGACATTCTTCCCGAAATGCAGAATCAGGAGGCATTCGAGTCGCGTCTTGAAAACGAAGTCGCCATCCAGTCGCCAATTCTCCACGCGCTTTTGTCGTCCTCGTTCCTCCAGCTTTTGAGCTACGACACCAGCGGCGGCGGAGAGCGGGTCACTCTGTTCGACAACGGAGCGCTGCTCCCATACAGCGAGCTTTTGCTGATGAACAGGAACGAGCTTTTGACCGACTCGAAGATTCTGCTTCCGTTCTGGTACACGCTCCCCGTCATTTCTTGGATTGCGCGGCTTTTCCTGCGTCCGCCAAAATCAAAGCGCGGCAAACGGGCAAAGAGCAAAGCCCAGGCATACCGGGAGGAAGAAGAAGAAAAGCGGCTTGAAGACGAAGAGGCCGAAAAATTCACGAACAACCCGACAGTCTCAAAGCGTGTCGCAATCAAGAATGCAGCCCGCGACGCGGAAGCCGCGCTCGTACCGGAAAGCTCCACGCTTGACAGGGAGATTGAGTCGTACCACAACATTTGGAACAAGATTATCGAGCCGACTGCGGCAAACAATCTCACCGAAGATGTGAACGTCCTCATCCGCGACTATGTGAGAAAAATCATCAGGACAATGAAGACAAAGGATTTCTCCACTGAGCGAATCAAGAGCATTGCAGATTCTTTGGTGAAATCCCCGGCCCTCCAAAAAATAAATGAGCACGACGCGCTTGAAATGTACATTCAGCTCTACATCATCAAGCTCGTGAAGAATATTTCCGTAGTGTAGGAGCTTAGGGCAAAACTACGCTTCGGCGTAAGTTCCCAAAAGTCTCCCAAGCTACGACGATGGCGGCAAAAGCTCATACACGTCGTAATAGCCGATAGACGCTCTCTTTTCAGGAACAAAGGACGAAATGTCCTTCACGCAGTCGCTTCCGCGCGGAACGACCGCCATGCACGAGCGGAGCGGCATCCCCCCCCCCGTCGATGTCCGCGCAGCGCGAGACAAACACTACGGTCTGTTCCTCTTTGAGATACGGAATCATCGTCGCATATTTCCACGCGCTCCCGTTTTCCTCGCGCACGAACCACACGCGCTCTGCACTTTGGAAAAGCCCATACTGCGCAATGCTAGCATCGTCAAGATGTTCCACCGGCGCGGGGCATTTTTTGCTCGGAATAAACAGAAAGACAACGGCGAAAGCCGTTGCCACGGACAAACTGTCCGCCCGTCTTGAAGACGCGCGAAAGGCAAAGAGCAATGAAAAAATCGGGCAGAACGGCGCAATATAGCGAATTATCTTATAGGGCGCGAACCAAAACGTCAAAAAGAGCGAAAAACATGCCGCCCCAACCACCGCCATACGCACAAAATCGTTTTCAGTGCGTTTTTTTGCAAACACCGAAAAAAACGCAAAAAGCGACAGGGTGAACAAAACCACAGAAAAAATTCCGTTACGGAACATGACGGCAGAAAGCCCGCCGATTGTCGCCCGCATGTTTGAAACGAGGTTCGCCAGCGAAAACTGCGAGAGCGACTGCACGCCGCGAGAGGCGAACAGCCCGTTTCCGAAGCTCAGATACATACAATGTGCAAGCACGACGGCACAGACGAGCATATGGAGAAAAAATCCGATGCGGAAAAGCTCTCCGTTCCGCGCAAAAAACACAAGCAGAACCAAACCGTAAGCAAAAACCAAAAGAAGATTGAAATAGCCTGAAAGCATGGTGAACGCGAGAACAATGGTGCCCATACAGAGATTTTTCGGGTTTTCGATGCATCCCCCTTCCTGTAGAACCTGAACACACCACACAACAAAATACGTCAGGGCGATTGTCCACAACTGGGTAAGCTCATAGGGACGAAGAAAAACAGTCAGCCCCACGGCGATGGGATTCCCCAACGACACCACCATGCAAGCCATCATCTGTGTCCGACCGAGCGAAAAGCGTTCCAGCAAAAGCAGCATGAAAAAGAACGAAAACGCGAAAAACGCAATGTTCAATCCGCAACCGCGCCTGACAATCCGCGAAAAGTCGCCCGTTTTTACACCGCAGAACGCAAGGCGGAGAAGCGAATAGTAAAAATTGGTGTGCGGGCTGTCCCCGCTCGTCACATATAAATGAAGCACGTCAGAAAGCGCGTCTTTCACCATCGCATCGTCAAAAAAGGAAATGTCGTTCAGCTCCTTTCCCGTGTAGACAACGTTCGGCTCGTAGTTTCCGCCCCAAAAACCGAACTCGTTCCGGTTGCAGATGGAAACGGAAAGCGGCTCGTCGCCCGCCCAGCTTTTTTTTTGAGAAATGTACACACATCGAAGCGACACCAGTGCCACGAACAGAACAAGCCATTCCGCACCGCGCGTCTTTTTGGAAAAAAGTCTTTTTGCGTCCGCGAGCGGGGAAAATACCGCGTCCGATTTTTGGCAGCAGAAAATTCCCCTGCATAGCGGAATGCAGGCGATGACGACGCACAGCCCGACGACAACGCATTTGAGTTCTAAGCGAACGAGCATCTGCCTAAGAACATCGCGCGGGAAAAGCGAGCAGGTAAATCGTTCGGCAAAACCAAGAAGCGCGTTTTGCACAATCGGCACAAATACGACGGATGAAAGCACGATGAGGACAACAGAAAGGACGAGAACCACTTTTGAAATGAGACGAATTGTCCGGTCGCTCATTTCTGCCGCTTCCCCAGCTCTATGAAATTCATGTGGGCTTTTTCTTTAGAGCTTATTCGTTTCTGCCCCAGAATAACGCCTTCCATGCCGACACCGTTTTTCGCCGACAATTTCCGCCCCCTGATTTCCTCGTTTTCAATCGCCCACACAGGCGGCTCTGGGTTCAAATCGCCGCCCTTCACATATTCCAGCCATTCCCCAGGCTCGGGAACGCAAAAGCTCATTTCTTTCTGCGTGAACGGATGCACAAAAGAAAGCGTCCTCGCGTGCAGGCATAAGCGATGGAAATGGTCGGTGCGGGCGCGGTAGTTCTCGTCTCCGCACAACGGGTAGTCCCGGCTTGCAAGATGGGCGCGAATCTGGTTCTTTTTTCCTGTATCAAGGGAAAGCTCAAAAAGCGTGTGAGTAGGGCCGCGCTCAACAACAGAAAAATGAGTCCGCGCTGGAACGGTCTTCAAATTCCTGTCCGACTGCTTCATTTTTTCCGACGGCACAAAGCCCACATTGTACGCATTGAACGAAAGCTCGTCGTCAATCAGCCCAGTGTCCGGAAGAACTTTTTCCCGGGATTTGGGATTTTCCGCCACGGCGCGGTAGAGGCGGCTTGTCACCATCGTGTGCCAACGCTTCATTATGAGCGACTGCGCATTTTCCGTGAAGGCGAACATCATCACGCCGCTCGTGTCGCGGTCAAGGCGATGCACAACCAGCGGCTTGTGGTTCTTGTTCAAAACGCCCCGCTTGCGCATGAGCTGTTCCAGCACGTCCTGCGCCGTACGCGCACGGCTTCCTGGATAGGGACAGGTGAGCATGCCGGTCGGTTTGTTGATGACGCACAAAAATTCGTCCTCATACAAGATTTCAATGCGTTCCTTTCCGTAATCAGCCTTATGCTCGCGCTTATATTTAGTTGATGCTTTCACGTTCATGTTTTTCCCCTAATAATGTGGTGGCCGGCGGTTGGGAATTTCCAAGTTCTCGGACAAGTCTTGGATTCTGCCGGCCAAGATTTGGTTCTCCCTCCGCAACTTCTCCAGTTCTTTTTGGTTTTCCACGCACACGTTCTGCAACGCGGCAACAAAATCTTCAAGATAGGCGTATTTTGTTTCAAGCTGAATGAATTTTTCCTCGATTTCGCTTTCCATATGTGCGCCTTTCCTAGATGAAATGCTTGAATTCAACGTGGTCAAAATGCTTTGTCTTGACTGCCACAATGTAGCTTCCGTACAGTGCCGAGAGAACATCGAATGCGGCGGCAAAGCTACAGAAAATTGGGGCGGCGGGCTTCAAAAGAAGATAGCGGGTGTCGAAGCCGCGACCGTAGAGCGTGCACAAAAGCGCGAGGGCAACAAAGCTCCCGCCTTTCGGGATGCCGCCAAGCACAAAGGAAATGGCGAATGCCGAGCAGAAAATCCAGCTCACGTCGGAAAGCGTGGAGCCGAGCGCGGAATAGGAGCGCACAATGACAATAAAGCAAATCGATGATACCAGCGCCGTTCCACCGCGGGAAAAAATCGCGAAGAGCGACTGGGCAAAATTGTTCGTCTCGTCATGGATTCCCAAGCTCTCCTTTCCGTGTCTGATGTTGAGCTGGAGCACAAAGTTTGAGTCCCCAGAGAAGAACGCCGCAATCACAGGGCAGATTGAGGCGTAGAGAATATGGAATGGGCGCGGATCCTTGCAGACAAGGCGCAGGATGAGAGGATAGACGATGACGGATACAAGCACAAAATCCACGAGCAGCATGATGCAAAGCGGAAGGAACGTGGAGGATGCGAACGTCGTCCTAGCCTCCGAAGCCCAGTAGCACGAGACGGCAACCATGCCCACGGAAGCCCATTCCACAAAGAACGTGGTGACGTTGTAGAAAACGGTTGCAGCCGACTCGACAAGGGAAATGACAGATTTTGCGGCCCCCTGGGACACAGTTGCGCCGTAGCCGACGAATGCGGCGAACACGAACGCGGGGAGCAGATATTGCCCGTCCTTCACCGCATCAAAGCCAGAGAACGGGAAAATCATCATGACAAGATTCCGTATGTCCACAGTGGGGATTTCGGTGATTTTCTCGCTGGGAATGGGAATGCGCGGGAGCTTTACCACGAGAATCGAAATAAGCCCGATGACAAGCAAGATGAGCGTGAATGCGACAATTGAAATCATGGTGAGAACGCCTGTCTTGAACAAGATTTTTGTCTCGCGCAGGCGGTATATTGAGTATGTTACGCCGAAGAACAGAAGCGGAAGAAGCGTGTACCGCCCAAAGCGGATTGCAAATTCCGAGCAGCCATCAAAAAAAGCATGAACCGCAGGATTTTCCATGGGAATGACGAACGAGGCGACAATTCCGAGAACTGCGCCAATCAAATAT
>JAFPYB010000089.1 GCA_017412405.1 Treponema sp.
CAAGGACGCGCTGCATGTCTGCGGCAAGGAAAGCGGATTTAGAGCTTTTTGAAAGTACGATTGCCAGCACAAGGATTCCTGTCATCACGACGCAAATCCCCAGGAACGTCCCGAAAATCCGCAGATTGTTTTTTGTTGCCTTATCAAGCATCGATGCCCTCCTCTATTGCCTGCACTTTCGGATACAAGACCTGCGTTTCGTAGTTACGCTGGTAGTTGTTTTCCACAGTCTGAATCAAAAGCGAGATGAGGTTTATGGTGAGAATGGTGAACACCGCACCGATTGATGACGTGCCGGCCCCCACAAGGAAAAATGCGATAAAGCCGGCTGCGACTCCGTAGCAGATTTTTCCCCTGTTCGTGAGCGGCGTTGTGCCTGGGATTTGGATGACGAACAACGTGCAGAACAAGATTCCGCTCGTCAGGAACGCAAGAAGCAAATCGCCTGAGAAAAGATTTCCGCCGCAAAAGAGCGGAGTTACGATTTTGACAAGCAACCCGTATGAGAGCGCAAAAAATGCGGGAATCAATAGACCGAAAACGTCGAGGGAAAACAGCACGAGGGAAGAAATGAGCGTGAGAAAATTGAATCTGAACGCCGGAATTATTGAGTGCGAGTCCCAGAAAAGCGAGACGTAGCCCTCCGGAATTGAAACTCCGAACGCGCTGAAAATCTTTGTGTTCAGGAAGCTGGTGATTTTTGGGTCTACCGCCGACGTGGGAAATGTTCCGTTTTGAATCAATATGAGAGCCGGATTTTTTGTCTGAAGGTCGGCAAATGAAATGCCCATCGCAGGAAAGAATTTCATTCCGAGAATCCAGCAGATTGCCACTGCCGCGCAGATTGGGTTTATCCATGAATTTGCGAATCCGCCGAGAAGGAACGTGTTCACGAAAAGGACGCAGAACACGACGCAGAACACGGTGAGCGGCGGATAATGCTCCGGGAGCAGGAATGCGATGATGATTCCGTGAATGACGGCGACCGTCCACGCGAAAAACTGCTTCTTGTGGAATCCTGCATGGAGCGCTTCCACGAGACAGGCTGCAAAGACTGACGCGAACACGACAATAAGCGCGGACACGCTCTTTGTCAAGGCGAGCATGAGGACGTGGAGAAGCAACATTCCCAAAATCAGGTACGAGTCCGTGATGACGGACAGCTTCAGGTACTTGAACGGTTTGTGCGACGTATTCTGGTGTAGTTCATTTCTGAATGTCATTTTTTCAAATTCCCCCAATTATTCTTTAGGCTCGCAATGCACTGGCAGAGCGGAAGCCTTGATGGGCAGACAGTGTTGCACAGCCCGCACTCCGAGCAGAGAAGTGCCGTCTTGAGGGACTCTGTGTTTGTCACGCCGTCCCGATACAAACGATAGAGCAGTTCCGGCTGGAGATGCACTGGACAAATCTTTCGGCAGTTTCCGCACCGAACGCACGTTACGCAGGTGTCAACAGAAACTGCGCTTTTCGGCAGGAATTCAATCGATTTGACATCGCGGGAAATTGGCAGGTCAAGGCTTGAAATGGCATGCCCACACAAGATTCCGTTTATGATGATTTTTCCCAGCGATTTCTTGAAGTTTCCGCATTGCGCCACCAGCTCCCTGATTGGCGTTCCGATTCTGACTTTCATGATTGCGGCGGCGTTCAGGCAGTCGCCTGTCACATGGACGTACTCAAAGATGGCTGGAATGCCGCGAACGACAGCATCGTATGTTTTGAGAGCTGTGTTTGCATCGATGAAAAAATCGTTCCGCCCGAATTGGGAAAGAATCTCGTCCTTGAACGCCTTTTTCGTGTTTGAAACGATATCGTGCTTTGTGCCGCACGGATATTTCCTGATGTCGATGGGAACCGTGAAAATCGATGTGGCGGAATCAAGATTTTCCATCAAGAAGTCGAAGTTGTAGTTAAAAAGCGATTTGTTCTTCTTGTTGAACGCAAAGACGATTGCCGCCGCGTTTATGGCTCTTGCGATGATGCCTGCCCCTTCGATTATCTGGGAAATGTAGTGTGCTGCAAGAAAGTTCTCGATTTCACGGCTGGGATCGTCATCAAAAAGGCGTACGGCAAGAATCAAGTTGCTTCTTCGGCGCAGTTTTCTGATTTGTGAGATTATTGCTCCTCCACGCTCGAATGTGTTCACGATTCCGTTGTCCTTCAACAAAAAGCACAAGCTGTTGGAGTCCAAGTCAGACCAGACTTTTTCCTCTGACTTTTTTCCCGTGTACGAGAATGCGCCTGAGAGTGCGATTCGGGCGCACTTGCCTTTTTTCCCGTTCGCGCATTGGAACTCAACTACTTCTTTGACAACGCCCGGAACTGATGAGTGGACGCAGATGTTTCTTGATTTTGCGATTATTTCGCCTTCGCTGACCGTGTTTCCTTCGTACACGAGAATGTCGGTTCTTTCTTTGTCGTCGGCCTCAAGTGGGACGAGTACTTCCCGAGGAAGAAAAGTTCCTGTTGGAGAGACGAAAGAATCTTTGTCAGGTGAGCTAAAATCAGACACTGAAACCATATTTTTTTCCTAACTGAATATAATATCCTGCAAAAAAAAGCGGCAGAATCATGAAAATTATCAAAACCGATTTTCCGAATCGTTCTTTTACGACCCCGGAACTTTTTGAAAACCCGAATCGTGCGCTTTTTCCCTGCGCCAAAAGGATTTTCTCGAACGAACTCTCGTCCTGGCCCGATATGTATTCTTCCACCGAGGCGCGGAACGTGTCGTCGAAAGTGTACACTGGTGTCTGTACTTCAACGATTTTTCCGTCCACTTCGGAGTAGTCCGTCATATACACGGTCTCGCCTTCCTCGGGGCTTGAAAAGTTCTCGTCAAGATGGCGGTATGGAAAAACGACAGTGTTCCAGTACCAGTCCGTGAAATCCTTGAAATTTGGGAGCGATTTTGCCTCGCCGAATTTGACAGGGATTGGGAGTGCCGGGCGTGAATCGCTTTGTGCGAACAGGAACGCTGACGAAAAGAGCGAATAGAAAAAAATCAAGAGCACTGAAAAAAACAGGCACATCATGAGCTTCATTGATTTTTTTTCGAAAATTGGAATCATTTTTGCGTTCCTGATGAACACAAGGTCGAACATTCGATTCGTGAACTTGATTTCCGAAATCGTCCTGAATATGAACACGACCGACGTTGCGGCGAGGATGCATACAATGTAGAAAAGCG
>JAFPYB010000090.1 GCA_017412405.1 Treponema sp.
TATCCTTCCACCTTTTTATAACTGACCGTTTCTACTGCTGGATTACCCGGAGCTTCAAGAAACGAACATCTTTAATCTTTGAAGAGCTAAGAATGCTGTCGTTTATCGCATTGCGAATCTCAATCTTAAGATTTTCCTCGTTCTGAGGACGAAGCTCGTCAGGAGTCTTCTGCGTGAAATATCTTCTCAAGAAGTCCTTGAGCTCTACCGTTCGCTGCGTGATTTCTGTTGAAGTTGCCTTGTCCTCCTTTTTGTAGCCAAGAACAACGTCAACCATTACTGATGCCGGCTCGTTGCCGCTTGTCTTTGTCTGAATCTGTCCAAGGGACGTGTACCAGTCCAAAATCTCTCTGTTCTGAACAAATTCTTCGCCCTGAGGAACAACAGGAACGTTCGCAGAATTTGTGCCAACTATCTTCATCGTGATTACAACGACAGTGACAATCAAGATTATTGCGCCGATACCGATTGCGACCCATTTCAGAAAGCTAGGAATAAAAAGACCTTTTTTTGCCGAAGTTGTCGAACCACCATCCATGCCCTCATCATCCATTCCATTCTCATCTTCGTCTGCCATTTTTGCACTCCTTAAAAAACATTTTCAAATCTCATTGACACATTAAAAATGACCTTCGTCAAGAATAACTATGTCAACACGACGGTTATAAGCTTGCCCTTCTTTTGTTTCGTTTGAAAACATCGGGCGTGTATCAGCATATCCAGCTATCGAGAAAGCATTTTCATCAACACCAAAATCTGCCAAATAGTGAAGAACATTCGCAGCGCGGGCTGCAGACAACTCCCAGTTTGAAGGAAACACATCGTTTTCAACAGGGGTGTTATCAGTATGTCCCTCTATTCTAAATCTTCGGTTTTTTAGCTCCGAATCTTGAAAAAATTTCGCTAATTTTAAAAGAATATCCCTTGTTTCCTCAATGTCGATTTCGGCGCTCCCCTGCTCGAAGAACGCATCCGAAGCCAGCGAGATGACAACGCCGCGCTCATCGCTGGAAATGGTGATTTTTGCGGAATTCACCTCCGGCGCAAAAAGGCTGATAGCTTTTTTCTTCGCAAGACTCAAAGATTTTCCTTTTTCGACGGCGGGAAGACTTGAAATCATGTTTCCGAGGTTGGCGAGTTTTCCGGCGGAAAGCGTCTCGCCGCCATTCGGCGACTCCATTGACTCCTGCTGAACAGAAAGCGACGTCTGGATTTGGGACATCTGAGTCATATCGACTTCGGTAGGATCGTACAACATGACGAAGAAGCAAAGCATGAGGGTAATCATGTCTCCATAAGTACCTTGCCACGCGGTTGACGGTTTCTCCGGTGCTTTTTTCTCTTTTTTAGCCATTACATTTTCCTATTCTACTATATCACAATCAACAAAAAGAAACGAAAACTAGTCTTTGAGAACCTCTGGCCCGATAATCGCCCGTGTTTTCGGATCAAGATATGTAAGAAGTTTCATTGCAAGAATGCGCGGGTTGTCGCCGGCCTGAATTGAAAGAACGCCCTCAAGAATCATTTCCATTGAGGTCATTTCCTGGGAGTTCTGCGCCATGAGTTTGTTTGCGAACGGAGCAACGAGCCAGTTTGCGAGCATGGAACCGTACAATGTAGTAATCAAAGCGACAGCCATGTTAGGACCGAGGGAGCTTTTGTCTTCCAAGTTGTTCAACATACCAATCAAACCGATAACCGTACCCAACATACCAAAACCAGGACCGTAACCTGCCCACGCGTTGATAACGCCAATCCAGCTCATGTGGCGGGCTTCCTTCTGGCTCATCTCATTCTCCATGATTGTGCGAATGACAGCCTGGTCAGTACCATCGACGACCATCTTGAGACCGTCTTTCAAGAACTTGTTCGGAAGCTCCTCAACTTTTTCTTCAAGCGCAAGGATACCTTCGCGTCGCGCAGTCTCACTGAGCGTAACCATGTCCTGTATCAGGGTTTTCTCACCATAATCCTGAATCTTGAAAGCCCGGCCCATAATCTTGAAAATACCAAGTGCCTGCTTCAACGGCGCGACAATGAACAATGACGCATAAGAGCCGCCGACGGTTACGAACACTGACGGGACATCGATGATTCCCATGACGGAACCGCCCGACGTGACGACACCGAGACCGATAGCGATTGTACCACCGACAATACCAATTAACGTTGCTATATCCATGCTAAAACTCCTCGCTTAAAGTTTTTAGATTTCATTCCCCAGAATTCCAAGCCTGTTCCTGTAAGAAACAATGAGCTTTATCACGTCGTCTGGCGTATCTTTGACAACAACCTTTTTTCCTGACAAAAAAGTTATCGTCAAATCAGGATTCTCCTCCATGCTTTCAATCATGTGCGGATTTATCCAGTATTTTTTGCCGTCAAGCCGTGTTACAGGTATCATCTCAAAACTTCCTTCAATCTTAATAAAAAGACTAGGCTATAATTCTATCATAAATCAAATAAAAGATTAAGATGAACCGTGCATTTTCCAAGTTTGTTTAAAATATCGGAATAAAATTATAACTTTTTATTAGAATTTGAAAAATTTATTGAGCTTTTTCCGTTCCGGCAGGATAATAAGACTGTCTGGAAGCTGGATGACAAGGACTCCGGATGTTCTCGGCAGGTCTAATGTCCACATTCCACATTTTATGATTTTATGGAGAAAAGATGAGCGCACAGATTTTGATTATTGAGGATGTACAGGAGATGGCCGATTTGGTCTCCACATACCTGGAGAAAGACGGACTCACGACGACGAAGGCCGGAAGCGCGGAGGAAGCGCTTGGGCTTCTGAAAACGCTCACTCCGAACCTCGTCCTGCTTGACCTGAATCTGCCCGGCATGAGCGGTTTTGATTTCTTGAAGCGGTTCCGCGCGGAGAACCAGACAGTTCCGGTCATCATCGTTTCCGCAAGGGATGCCGACGAAGATATAATAGAAGGACTTGGCATTGGGGCTGACGAATTCGTGACAAAGCCGTTCTCGCCGCGCGTGCTCGTGGCAAAGGTGAACGCCAATCTCAGGCGCAACTCGGAGGTGTCGGCGGCGGCTGAGGACTTCAAGTCCTTCGGCGACTTCAAGCTCCTCTTGAATTCCTGCGTCCTCAAAAAAGGAGCCGAACGCGTCCCGCTCTCGGCAAAAGAGTACAAGGTCCTTGAATATTTCGTGAAGCACGAGGGCGAAGTCCTGAACCCTGAGACAATCTACTCCGTCGTCTGGAAATCTAGCTTCGGCGACATAACCGCAGTCGCCGTGTACGTCCAGCGGCTCAGGAAGAAAATCGAGAAAAACCCGGCAGAACCAGAATTTCTGCTCACCGAATTCGGGAAGGGATACAGGTTCAACTCAAAATCATGAAAATCAAGACACAATTCAAGCTGTTCCTTGCAGGAATAATCCTCGTCCCAACGCTGTACGCCCTGATTCTCACGGCGCACTACCACATGACGCGCCCCGACCGCGTCCTCATGGACGGATACAAGCAAATCAGAAAGATGAACGAGCTTCCCATGTCGGAGCGGGACAGCGAAGTTCTCATGGAGCTTTTGAAGTCGCTCCCGCCGCGCATCGAGTTCATAATCATACAGAACAGGTTCGAGGTGCTCTACTCCTCCATCCCAGAATTCAAGGGGCGCAAAGTGCTGGAGGAACACGAAATCTTCAAGTTCATGGACCAGACGAGCGACAATTACTTCTACCAGCTCGTAAAGCCGCCGCTCAAGAACCACAACTTGTTCCTCATAAGCCGAGTGAACAGGGACATAGACCGAAAGCGCAAGAACAACAGGAACAACATCGTCGTCTTTTTCACAGGCTTTTTGATTGTCTTCGAGACGTTCCTCATCACATTCACCGCAAAAATTTTCAGCACAGTCTCAAAATCAATCACCGTCCTGGAAGAAAACACAAAGCGCATCGCAGGCGGGGAGCTTGACGTAAAACTTGATTTCGGGAACGACAAGCAGCCCGGAAACGAGATAACGAGTCTCACAGAAAATTTCGACAAAATGCGCCTCGCCCTCAAAGACGACCTTGAGCGGCGCACAAAATTCATCATGGGAATAAGCCATGACCTCCGCACGCCGGTGGCTGTCATCAAGGGGTACTCGGAGGCGTTGTCCGACGGGATTTACGACAACGCGGAGGATATGCAGAAAGCGTTCGACATAATAACCGAAAAATCAGAGCAGCTTGAGACGATGATAAACACGCTCATTGATTTTGTGAAACTCAATCGCACGGACTGGAAGGAGCAGCTGAAAAAACAGCCGATTCTGCCCTTCCTGTCAGACTTCGCAAAATCGGCGAAAACCACGGGCGACATTTTCAAGCGGAATGTGGAGACGCTCATACAAATCCCGGAGGAAACGCAGGTTGCCTTCGACGCGCAGCTTTTCTCCCGCGCCCTGGAAAACATCTTCACCAACGCCGTGCGCTACACCCACGACAACGACTCAATCAAAATCACCGCGGAGGAGTCGGACAGCTCCATCACGATACGAATTGAAGACACCGGCATAGGCATAGACAAAAAGGACTTGGGGAAGATTTTCGATATGTTCTACCGGGGAACGTCATCCAGACGCGAAGTCGGCATGGGCGTGGGGCTTTCGGTGGTGAAGACGATAATCGACATACACGGCTGGGACATTCAGGTGCAGTCCCAGAAAGGAATGGGAAGCACATTCACGATAACAATTCCCAGCGGAAAGCACTAAAGCAGCTCTTCCAAGAACCTGTTCAAAAGAAGGATGCCCCGCCTGTTCAGGGAAAAACGTCTTGGGCTTTTTCCCTGGACGCGAAGGAGCCGACGTCTTTTCCAAGACTCAAAAATCTCCCCAAATGGAACGTCGTCGGAATTTTTCTGCGCGGAAAGCTCCTTTTTGAACCTGGCAAAAAAATCCCCCTCGGAAACGCCCTCAAGCAACCTGAAGCCCATCATCAAGAACTCGAACATCATCGTTTTTTCGCAAAGAATCTCGCACTCGCGGACAAAAGACAAATCATCTCCCAAAGCCGGAAGCTCCGCTGCCCCGCCAGCCCAAAAATTGCAGTAGGCGCCGATGTCGGCCCTGTTGTTCCAGCGGAGCGATTTTTCGTACATCGTCCCGCTGGCGCCAGCCCCTATGCCAACGTAGTCCTCAAGGTGCCAGTACGTTTTGTTGTGCCTGCTCTCAAATCCAGGACGCGCAAAATTGGAGACTTCATATTGAAGAAAACCATTTTTTTCCAGTATGTTCCGCCCCAAAATCCACATGGAATCGGCACGGTCAAAGGAAAAATCCGTTTCGCCGCGGGCGATTTTTTTCCCAAGAGGCGTTCCATCCTCAATCGTGAGCGTGTACAGGGAGATGTGGTCAATATTCTTGAACGAAAACACCGTGCCAAACTGATTCTTGAACGAATCCCGCGTTTGGCCGGGAAGCCCCGCGATGAAATCCACGGAAAGCCGCCCGCGCCAAGTCTTTTCCAAAAGCGAAAGCGCGTCCAGCGCCATGCGCGGCGAACCGAGCCTGTGTACACGCGACAAGGCCCGCTCATCCAATGCCTGAATGCCCAGCGAAATCCTGTTCACGCCGCTTGATGCACACGCGTCGATGAGTTCCGCGCGCACGCTCTCGGGATTCATCTCCACCGTGATTTCGGCATCCCGAGAAAAAGGGCGCATAGCCCCAAGCCCGCAGACAATGGAGGAAAGCTGCCGGGGCGAAAGGAGGCTCGGAGTTCCGCCTCCAATGTAGAGCGTTTTCCACGAATCAACACCAAAGGAATCAGCGTAGAACGAAGCCTCCCGCAAAAGGGATTCCACATACAAGTCCTGGATGCCGCCGCTTTTGGGGACGGAGAAAAAATCGCAATAATCGCATTTTTGTGCGCAGAACGGAATGTGCGCATACAAAGAAACCGAGCGCATGGAACTTACCGTCTAGTCCAAACTGCGGGCGTTGAGCCTTTCAAGACACGCGCCCCCGACGGAACAAGGGTGTTCTTTGTGCCTGAAAGCGTATCAGAATCGGAAGAGGCATAGGTAAAATGCCAGACAATCGGCTCGGACAGCAAAGCCGCGCCAGAGGCGGCCTCGGAAGGAAGCTCCGGGTAAAACGACGGGCGGCTCTCGCCCACTTGGCTGATTTTCACGCTGGCAGCCCCGGGCGCCGTCTCGTCAATGTCGAGAGAAACTGAAATGTTCATGAGCGTCCCGTCCTTGAACACAACAAAACCCGTTCCGTTCCGAAGGATGACAACGCGGTCGGCATGAGGCTCTCCGCACCACGTCCCCGCAAGCTCCCCCACATCCCCATTGGAAAGCGCACCGCCCATCTCACCTTGCGAAGATTTCTTGGGGGAAAGTGAGGACAAAAAATCATGAATCTCATTCTTTGACTTTGCGATGATTTTGTAGTATGACTCAAAGTATTCGTGCTTTTCCTGCGGCTTTTTTTCGTTTGGAAGGAATGCAAAAAACGTGCAGTTCCATGATTTTGACTTGTCCTTGTTCTCGACTTCCACAATTTCGGAATAGAACGCCACCGTGTTTTTGTCAGTTGGATTTTGCGCAATGGAAGGAGCTGAAGAGGAAACGGACGACGGATTTTTTCGTTTGTCCGAGACCGAAACGCCGTCAATGGACTTGAGCTGCGCCAAAAATGCGTCCTGAACCATCTTCATGATGTTTTTCTCCGACGAAGACGAAACGACTCCGTAGTAATCCACGGAAAGCGTCTCGCAAACAACGCCATGCACAAAGCAGAAAAGGGCAAGAATCCGCGCAGCAGTCCTTTTTGTCATCAGGAACCTCCCTCCCAACGCTAGGACTGCAGTCCCTTGCGGAAATCACGGGCAAGCTCCCTGTCCAAATCGCGGTTCTTTATTGTCTCACGCTTGTCGTAAAGTTTCTTTCCTTTGCACACGCCGAGCGTCATCTTGACGCGCCCGTTCTTGAGGAAGAAATCAAGGGGAACGAGCGTGTAGCCTTTTTCGTCAACTTTGCGCGAAAGACGCTTGATTTCTTCCTTGTGCAGGAGCAGCTTCTTCTTCCTGTCGGGGTCATGGTTGAACACAGAGGAGAAAGCATATTCGGAAATATGGAAATTCCGAACCCAAACCTCGCCGTCGACAATTTCGGCGAAGGCATCCACGAACGAAATGTTGCCCGCCTTGACCGATTTTACTTCCGTTCCTTCAAGGACAACGCCACATTCATACGATTCTTCCACAAAATAATTAAAGCGCGCCTTTTTGTTTTGGGCGATGATTTTTACACTTTCACTCATGGCTCGATTATATCACTTTGGATTAGTGATGAACAAGTAAGATAGAGTCATTCCTCCATTCCGCGCCGCTTGGTTCGACTCCGCCCAAGAGAGCAACACGTTCCAAGCCAAGAACTCATTGCTCCACAGAACAAATCCCCTGCAGGCAGCCCTGCCCGAGAGAGCAACAAGTCCAAAGCCAAAAAACAACTGCCCGCTGGGGGCGAACCCGCATAAAAAAGGCAGCCCCCGTGCTGGAAGCCGCCTTGCCGCCGTTGGCTGTGTTTCTTTGCTCATGCGCTACTTGAAAGCTCGGACAGCGCAGACCGAATTCGCAGAGTTCTTGTAGACGTAGAGGGGCGTGTTGAAGAGATTGCCCGACCCGAAATTGACGAGCCACGCGAGGCCGCTGTAGGATGCGTCCTGACTGGACGACCAATACCGACTATCAGACATTTGTGTACCACCAGTCTTATCTATACTGTTGTTCACGGCACCCTTGGCATTGTAAAGGTCGCACAGCTCCTTTATGCTCGGCATGTACCATCCGCTCGCATACGCTCCCGTAAGGCCAGCGGTCGCTGCGTAGTTCTCTATCCAGTACCATGCAGGGTAGTTCTCCTCGCTGTAATCATTGCCATTGTCTTTTACGAATTTCTTAAAAGTCTCAAGGCTTCCGCTTCCGTCACTTGCACCTTCTCCGCTGAACTCTGCATCGCTGGCATTGCTTCCGCTCTCTAGCTTAGCCGACAGTGTCTCTATCTTATTGGTGTAGCCGACCGTACCGCTTTGCGCCCATGCAAGGCTACTCCTCTGCACAAGCCCCA
>JAFPYB010000091.1 GCA_017412405.1 Treponema sp.
ACGAACTGCGAGGAAGCCCCGATTGCCGCAAGCGCATCGCGCCCCAAAAACTTACCCACGACAAAGCAATCCATCGTGTTGTAGAGCTGCTGGAACACATTCCCTGCAAACAGCGGGAGCGCAAAAGCAACGATGTGCGGGAGAATCGCCCCCTCCGTCATGTCAACGGTCTCGGACTTGTGCATCTGAGTCAAAATCGCGCCCTAGAAGTGGTTGTACAAATCTTCGACGAGCGAAATACAGCCATGCGTGCCGATATGCGAGCGGTTCAAAATCTCCTTGTCCAAGCAAGGGTTTGAGGTAATCGCAAAAAAGGCGTTCAGTTTCTGCGCGATTTTCTTCTCGTAGGAGCTTCCCATGAAAAGTGTGGTGCGCCCGTCATATTTAAGGGCTATCTGCTCGATTTCGTAGACATCGTTTTCAAAATAGACATCCGCCTTTCTCGGGCAGTCAAGATTCTGGATTTCGTCACGGATACGCTGCTTGTCCTTCTCATAAACCGAATCAGTAAAAATCACAGCGAGCGGAATATGACCGTGCACATTCACGAGGAAGCGGGCAAGTCCCAACGCTTTCGCGCTTTCGCCCACCAAAATGAAGCGGTGTCGCTCAAAATTCCCGAAAAGCGAGTCTAAGTATTCGTACACATAGAGTTCTTCTTCGTGGCTTGCTTTTTCAATGAGCGATTTTTCAATGCCGAGTTTTTCTGCCACCATGCGCAAGAGAAGAGCCGTGTCTTTGGGTCCGACTGGCCAGCCGTTCAAAGTGAGCGTTTCAATGCCGAATTCATGCTTGTAGTAGGCGTCCACATTTTTTGCGAGCCAGGGCGACAGGTTTATGTTAAGCGCGGCGTTTCCCGAATTCTTGAACTGCTCGATTCCGTCGCGGCGGATAAAGAAAGTGTTCGCCTTTACGCCGATTTTCGCAAGAATCCGCGTGATTTCCTCAAAATCTCCCCGAAGCGTGATGTCGGAGCTGGGTGGCTGACCGTAAATGTTCACCAAGCGCGGGTCGGTTTTCGTCTTTTTGGCGAGCGTTTTAACCGTGGCGAGAAGTGCCATGTTGTAGCCCGTGTAAGTGTCGCCACGGAAGCCTGCCGTGTCGATGCTCGTGAGCGGGTACGGCGCATCTTCAAATTTCGAGATGACGCTTTCCACATCGTCGCCGTTGATTCCCATAGAGCAGCCTGTAAGAACCGCGTAATAGTCGCCGTCCATGATTTCAAAACTTCCGCGAATCGTCTCCTCAAGGCGTTTCGTTCCGCCGAACACGACTTCTTTTTCGTAGGCGTTGGAGCTTGGAAGCCCGTGATAGCCGCCGAGATAATACAGATTTGTGTGCTGGGAAGCCTGCATTGAGCAGCCGGGACTTGCGTGGAGAATCGGAATCGCGCGGTAAATGTTCCCGATTACATCAAGCGCACCGTGCAGCGAGCATAAATTTCGTGGTCGTTCTATACATTTTTCCATTTTTCTATTCCCTTTAATCTGTGTTCATCTGTGTAATCTGTGGTTTTATTCTTCTGGCATCTGCAAATAACTGAACGCGTCCTTTTTGTACCATTCTTCGCGGTACGCGTTCTTCGAGAACTGCGAGAGATTCTTGTTGAAGTTGTTGTTGTCGAGTGCGTCCTCGATTTTTCGCCCGAGGTAGAGAACGCCCCTGTAGCCGAAAGTCGGTCGCTTTGAGTCGAGAATGTGAAGCGACGGAATCCCGAGGCGGCTCACCCAGTTCGACATGCCGATAAAAACATCGGGCTTGAACTTTTTGAGAAGGTTGACCTGCTCATAAGGCTGCATGTCCGCAATGTTCACCAAAAATTCCGAGCCGTGAAGCTCTTCCAGCCGCTTGAAGTCATCGATGTAGGCCTCATCGTAATACGGCGTGTGCATACAGAGGAGTTTCATGCCGTAGTCGCCGATAAGCGTTGCCGCCGCAAATCCGCGCCCCGTTCCCGCCGTAAGGCACGCGCGGAGTCCGTCCGTCTTTTTTTTGATGGCGGAGACTTCCTCACTAACGGCGGCACTCTCGCTTTCGATAAAGGCTTCCGCTTCCTTTTCCTTTCCCGCGAGTTTGGCAATCGCCCTGAGCCAGCGGTTTGTGCTTCTCGTTCCGATTGGCATACAAGTTACCGCGTAGGGAATGTCGTATTTTTCCTTCAGGAATTTGATGTACTCGTCTCCGAAAATCTGGCAGACTGAGATATTGTACTCAGCCGCAGGGATTTTCATAATGTCCTCATAGCTTGCGTTGTACGGCAAGATGTTCGCTTCAAGCCCGATTGCCTTGAGCATCCGCTTCATTTCCTGCTGGTCAGCCCAGCTCAAAGAGTGCGTGGCAA
>JAFPYB010000092.1 GCA_017412405.1 Treponema sp.
GTAAATTTTTTAAAACTGAATCTTTTTATATCTGGAGTGTACAATGAAATCGAAAAAACATTTTTCCCTCATGTCGGAACTTTTGATTGGAACAGTTGGTTCCATGGTCATCGTCTCCTCGTTTCTTTTCATTTCTATGACGCTGCTCGTCCAGCACGTCATCAGACGGTCAACTGTCAATTCCGTCAATCAGGCTATGGTGTTGTTGGACGAAAAAGTTTGTGGCATACTCGGCGAGTACAATGATTTGGTCATGGATTTGGCGAACGTCATTCCGGAGCTTTCCGACCGTGAGCAGATGCGGGCCGTGGTGAAGAGCATGGGACGCAACATGATGGAAGAAACGCTCCTGTATTATGCCACGGCGGAGCAGGTTTGGGACGGCGGAACGCTCATTTCCCACACTGGATGGGAAGCCCCCGGCGATTTTGATATGCAGTCGCGCCAGTGGCACAAGAACGCGCTGAACAACAGGGATCGGGTGTGCTACACGGAGCCATTCACCGACATCAATACGGGTAAAATAATCGTCACCCTCAGCTACCGCGTTGTTGACGGCACGGGGCGCGTCATCGGGGTGTCGGCGGCGGACATCGTGCTTGATGCGCTTTCAAAGGCTGTCAAGGACATCCAGCTTTCCGCCAACAGCCGGGTCAATGTCATCATGAACGACGGGCGGTTCATCACCAACGACGATTTTGGCGCAATCATGAAGAAGAGCTATTTCGATACCGTATCGTTCAAGTCCTACAACAAGGACGAGTATCTTGACGGCAGGGAAAAATCCTTCATTGAGGACGGCAACTTCTACGGCGTTCGTCGTGTCCGTGGAACCGACTGGTTCATCGTGGCGGACGGGTCTTCTTCCGATTTCTCAAGCGAGTTCATGAAAATCATCTTTGGCGTGTTCATCACCCTTGTCTGCCTTGTTGTTGCCGTGCTTGTTGTGGACGTAATTCTCTCCCGCCGCGTCTCCGGCCATTTCAAGGATATTGTCAGCGGCTGCGAGATTATCGCGAAGGGAGACTTCACAAAAAAATATCCTGACTATTTCACGAAGGAGGCTTCTCTTCTTGCCCGCGGCTTCAACGAGTTCTCGGAGAGCATAAGTTCCCTCGTCTGCACAATCAGGAATTCTGCAACGTCCATTCAGGACGTGTCCAACCAGCTTTCGGACAATTCCAAGGAAATAATGGAGTCAGTCTCCACCACGGAACACGCCATAGGCGGCGTGAACACGAGCATCGAGCGGCAGAGTTCCGCTATTGTCTCGGTGAACGAGGCCGTTTCTCAGGTGGCGGAAAACACCAAGTCCCTTGACAACGAGATTGAGACTCAGAACAGGCTCATAATCGATTCTTCGTCAAACATCGAGGACATGATGACAAAATTCTTCGATATAACAAAAACTGCGGAGTCCATGAGCACAAAAGTGGGGCAGATTGTGGCATCCAGCGCGGAAAGCACTGCCGCCCTCAAAAAGTCGGTTGACCAGATTCAGGAAGTAAAGGCGGAGTCCGGTGCGCTCCTTGAGATGAACACGGTCATTTCCTCCGTCGCAAGCCAGACGAACCTTCTTGCCATGAACGCGGCAATTGAGGCCGCCCACGCGGGCGAGAGCGGAAAAGGCTTTGCCGTCGTCGCCGATGAAATCAGGAAGCTTGCCGAAACCACGAGCAAGCAGGCCAAGGATTCCAGCGCGTCCCTAAAGGCAATCCAGGGAAAAATCAACGAGATTTCCGCCTCGTCTTTGGATGTGGAAAAGTCATTCGAGGAGACCATCGGCGAAATCCAGAACTTTGAGTCAACAATGACTTCCCTTTCTCACACTGTTTCCGAGCAGGGCGCACGCGCCGAGGAAATTCTCGCATCTCTCACTGACATCAAGGAAAGCTGCTCCAACGTAAAGGACAGCGCGGGTGTCATCACTTCTGGAACGGCAAAGGTTGCCAGCAACTGCAATATGTTGGCTGCCATGCAGTCCGAGGTGGATTCGGGAGTCCAGTCGTGCGACTCAGCATCAAAATCCCTTGCCGCAACGTCGCAAAGCATGGCAAAAATTTCTGACCTTGCGCAGGAGTCTGTGGGCACACTTTCCGATGCTGTGAGCATGTTCACGGTGTAGGAATCGACTGAGGCCGAAAAATGGAGAAAGAGAAAAGGACAAACCTGATATTTTTTGTAGCTCTCACTTGTTTTTTCGGCTTCATTCTTTTTGCCTTTTCTGTCCATATTTATGAGACAGGCAGGTTCAACGAAAAAGAGCGTTTTGTTTTTGACGATGAGGTTTCGGAATGTACGATAAAGCTCTATCCCCGGGCCGGGTTGGCGGATTCCTGGGAAAAGCGGGACATCGAATTCAACGAAGAAATCGTCAATTTTACTGGAATAACATATGACTGCCAGATAAACAATTTCAGCGACTCCGTTGTTTCTGACTGGAAGCTCACCATCAACATAAAAAAAGAGTGCTACATAAACAATTCCTGGTGCGGAACCGTGGAGGTTCATCAGCATGTGAACGGCACTGGCGATGAAATCGTTCAGGAAATCGATTTGAGGAACTACGACAAAAACAGCATCCGCCTTGAGCATTTTTATGTTTCCCAGGATTTGTACATTCCGCTGGAATACGGCGACTACATCGTTTACAACCCCTCCCAAGTCTCCGGGGAGCTTCCTGTCAAGGCGTTTTCTGACGAGGCCGGGCGGGTGGTAATCGGTTTTATTTTCTACCATAAAAAAGGCTCGGATCTTGATTTTTCCACGGTGATGCAGTACAAGCTCAATCGCGGCTATTTTCAGGGAACAAAGCCCAAGCTGCTTGTCATGGCCTTGGCTGTGTGGGTCATGATTTTGGTAATCCGAATAACGTTCGTGCTCACTTTCTCCAACTTGAAGCGGGAGACGGCTTCCGTAATCCACGCAATTTCCAGAATCTACACATTTTGTACAAGGCCGATTTGGAGAATGACACGTTCCAGGAGATTCGCGCAACGGAACTCCTTCACGATTATTTCGGCAAATTCACCAGCATCCGCGCGGCGTTGGCTTCTGTTCCCGAGGCGTTCTACAGCCAGGAAACGCTGGAGGACGTCAAGGATTTTTACAATGTCAGCACCATGAAGGAGCGTCTTCGGGACACGGACAGTTGCAGCTCCGATTTTAAGTCCAAGGATTTGCATGGGCCTGAGAGCGGCCGCTGGTATCGTTCGAGCCTCATTGTCTGCAGGCGCAATGCACGGAACGAGCCTTGCGAAGTGATTTGCGGCATACGGGACGTGGATGCGGAGGTGAGGGAGCGGGAAGAGAACAAGCTGATGCTGGAGCGGTTCACCACCGATTTGGGGGCGGAGGTCGCGGAGCAGACGCTCCACATTCAGGAAATCCAGCGCAGGGTTGTGTCCAGCTTGGCGGACATGATTGGGTCCCGGGATGGAAACACCGGCGGGCACGTCAAGCGGACCAGCGAAGTGGTGAAGATTCTTGTGGAGGAAATAATCCGCCGCAACAAAAGCGGGGAAGGCAATCCTAAATTCCGGGCAATATCCGAAAAGACGGGCGAGGACATTATCAGGGCGGCTCCTATGCACGATTTGGGGAAGATTTTCATAGACACGCAGATTTTGTGCAAGCCCGGGAAGCTGGACGACGAAGAATACAAAATCATGCGGACTCATGCCGAGCATAGCGGTGAAATCGTGAATCTTGTTCTCAGGGACGTTGAGGAGGCCAAGTTCGTGGACACGGCCTTCAACATTGCCCGCTATCATCACGAGCGGTGGGACGGCTTTGGCTATCCTGAGGGAAAGAATGGCGGGAAGATTGGGGAGGGAATCCCCGTTGAGGCTCGGATAATGGCTGTTGCCGATGTGTATGATGCCCTTGTCAGCAAGCGGTGCTACAAGGAGCCTATGAGTTTTGGGCAGGCCTACGGCATAATGATTGACGGCATGGGAAAGCAGTTTGACCCTGATTTGGAAGACATTTTCATTGCGTGCCGGAAGGAATTGGAACGATACTACTCGGAGAACATCGGTTGAATCTCCATTTTACCGCACGGCAGTGGTTGTCGGAATTTTTTTTTTCTCTCGGATATTTAAATAGGCTTAAATGTGTAGAAGAAAATTCAACTTTCATATAAAATTTCAAAATCTTTTATATTTGGAGAAAAAATGAAAAAAGTTGCTTTTGCTTTTCTCGCCATGTGCTGTGCGCTTTTTCTGGCGGGTTGCAATGAAAAGAACCGAGGGCAGACGGTCCAGTCTGCGGAGCCGATTGGAGATGAGAAAGTCGCTCCTACAAAAAGCTTGTCCTCCACGTTGATGATTTCAAGTGGCTGGACGCTTTGCCGCGAAAACGAGGATGGCACAATGTCTTCGGCAAAAGAGACTGCCATTGGCGATGTTGTCTCTGTTGTCTGGGAAAATGAAAGTATTGTTCGTAAGACGGCCGACTGGAAATTCCAGAATGGAACGCGGACAAAGAACGTGGACTGGCTCCTTGTCAGTTGTGATGGGGAGGAATACTGGACGCGCGACCTTTTCCTTGCCTCTGACGGAAAGGGCGAGCATGTTTTCCGTGCCGTCACCATTGAAGATGCTCGCGTATATTCGGCGGCGGACGAGATGACAATGACTAAGGAAGTCATTGAGGAAGGAACAAATGTTGCTGTGATGAAGACAAATGTCGGAGGCAATTATTTTGCTGAAATCAAGTTGTACAACGGAAAGCCCTTTGGTCGTAGCGTGTATGTGAGCCAGTTCGATTTTTCGGATTCAAAGCTGGATGCCGAGTATTATGCAGTCTCCGCGAAGATTGAGGCTCTTCAAAAAGACATGAAGGATGAGGTTGGCGAGGAAATGGCGCAGCTTCTTTCTCTTATTGATGAATTAAGAAAATCAATGGCAAGGATTTAGCGGTATGAGACGGGTTTTTTCGATTTTTGCGGCTTTTTTGATTTCTGCTGCGTGTTTTTCGCAGACGGTTGTGATTCTCCGCGACGACGGCTCGTTGTGGAAGGATAATGGAAAAGATGGCGCGGAGTGGGCAATGCGTATTCCTGTTGGAACGGAGTTCGAGTGGAAGGGCACGACTGTTCGTAAGACACTCGTTGCCGAGAAAAACACACCGAACGTGGAGTTCTACCCGGTGCGCTATCAGGACAAGGACTATTTTGTGCGGACAAGCGAGGCTGCGGAGATAACAGGTGTTCGTCAGATTGCGGTTATTTCTTCAACCGCAACACTTTTTGACAAGATGCTTCCATCTTCTTTCAGAAACGCGTGCCTTGAGCAGGGGACGCTTGTTGTGTCCGGGGAGAGAAAAAAGTGGATGGGGGAAATCGAGTTTGCCGAGATTTTTTTCTGGGACAGCGCGGCATGGACGGTGAAAAGCCGCTTTGTGCAGGGCAAGAACGTGTCGGTGCGCGGCGAGGACGTTCGCGCCGTGCGTTTTATGGAACGCGCGCTTTCGCTTACGGACGATGAAATAAAGCGGGAGTACGCTTCAAAGGCTGTTGATGCTGCATCCAGCGCAGGAATAAAATCTTATGTGCAGAAGGCTTACAATCGCATTTTCGGCATAATGGACGAGAGCGAGTACGAGGAGGTTTCTGCATATCAGGCAACGATTGACACTGGCGACGGCGACAAGGCCAACGTGCGGAACTATCCAATGGACGGCTCTGTTGTGGTGTCTCTTCCCAGCGGAAGCGTTGTCCTTGTTTCAAGATGTACACGGGAAAAATCCAAGGTGGGGGAAAAAGAGGATTTCTGGTATTTTGTGCAAAGCCTTTCTCCCGAAACCGAGGGCTGGACTGGTGGCTGGGTTTTCGGTGGATTTTTGAAAAAATAAAAGTGTTGGGATGGTGGAAATTTTTCTCCATCCCAATGTGTCTATTGACTTTTTTGTTGATTTGATGTATAACATCAATAAGACAAAGGTGTCGGAAATGAAACGCTATCGGTATGTCCTGCTTGCTTTATCGGTGGAATTTCGTTTAAGACATTTTTGTCTTTTTTTTGCTTTCGGGCTTTTTGCGAAGGTGAAAAACAGATTTTTCATTCCCGCTGTGGGAGAATAAGGGGTTACGCTATTATGGCAATCAAAGAATTTAATGTTAAGAACGCTTATTGTAAGCGCGTTTGGGACGAGCTCAAAACTCGTTATGCTGACCAGGAGCACTTCCTTCAGGCAGCAGGTCTCGTTTTGGAGACTCTTTCACCAGTTGTTGACACA
>JAFPYB010000093.1 GCA_017412405.1 Treponema sp.
GCGAGGAATGTGGCCTTTTGCACGAGCTTCGTACTGCCGAGCGGTACAATTTTCCCCTTTCCCCGTCTTTTTCCGAAAAAAAGGAAAGACGGCGGAATCTTGAAAAGATGATTGGAATAACGCTTTCCGAGGATGAGAGAAATTTCTGGGTGATGAACGCATTGTTCGTCGTGACGGGTGTTTTTTTCGTCTTGTTCGTGCTGTTCCTGAGCGGTCGGCACACAAAATCGATTGTCCTGTTCTTTTCGATTTTTGTCCTGTCTCTTTCCGTGTCGTTCATGTACGAGGCGGATTTTGCCAAGCGGTTCGCCATATTTTCAGGCGGCAGCGTGTCGGTTATTCCCGAGGAGCTTTCCGACGGTTCTGGACGTTTTGTCCCGGCAGGATTGCGCGTAAAGATAATAGAAAAATCTTCGGATTGGGTTTATATTGAGACGGTTGATTGTTCGGGCTGGGTAAAGGCGGAGCGGGTCAAGGAACTTTTGTGAGCGGGGGTGAAAATGGATTTCGGAGATATTTTGAGCCAGTGGGGC
The DNA here is from genome assembly GCA_017412405.1 of Treponema sp. Classification (GTDB taxonomy): domain Bacteria; phylum Spirochaetota; class Spirochaetia; order Treponematales; family Treponemataceae; genus Treponema_D. Next base: position 534 of record JAFPYB010000093.1, read on the forward strand.
GAGCAGCAGAGCCAGCGCGCCCAAAAAGAGGCTCAGAAAAAGCGCAGCCAGCAGGTGTCCCACAAGCGGGCAAATGCCAGAACGAAAGAGGAGCGCGAGGGGAACGTGGCTCTTACGGCGGAGGAGGAGATGGAGCGGGACGCGAAGAAGACCGTGAATCCCATGGAGCTGTGGCTTCGCCGCTATGGTGTGACAGACAAGGACAAGGAGGCGGAGGAGTTTTTTGAGCGCACCAAGATGGAAAGCCGCGAATACCTCCGCACCATGCCGGCCGAGGCGCGCATCGACTTGCACGGGCTTACGAGGGACGAGGCTTGGAGCCGGCTGGAATCCTTTGTTACTGATTGCATTGCTCGTGGTTTAAAGAAAATATTGATTGTTCACGGAAAAGGAAACCACAGCCACGGAAGCGACCCTGTGTTGGGGCAGGTTGTAAGGACTTTCATTGAGCGGCACGAGCATTTGGGTTCGAGCGGGCATCCGTCGCACGCGCAGGGCGGCACCGGGGCAACGTGGGTCATCATAAAATAGGCGGGGCGGGTTCAAAATCGTAAAAAGCCAAGAAAGGACGGTTTTGGGTCTGCATTTTTAGGCTAACAGACGGGAGATTCATATGGACTACTACTCAGTTTTGGGCGTTCCAAAAACGGCGAGCACCGATGAGATAAAAGCGGCATACCGGAAACTTGCATTCAAATACCATCCAGACAAGAATCCAGGGGACAAAGAGGCCGAGGAGAAATTCAAGCAGATAAACACGGCGTACGAAACTCTTGGGGACGAGGCAAAGCGGCGGAACTACGACCAGTTCGGCTCGTCTTCGTCGTATTCATCGGCGCAGAACCACTGGGGCGGCTCGGCAGGCTCCTACGGGACATACGGCTCCAGGACGAGCGAGGACAATCCGTTCGGACGGCAGGACGCGTACTGGCAGTGGTTCAACTCGTCCACGCGCACGGGCTCGTCCGACGGCTCATACAGGCGCACATACTCGTACTACACCGCGGAGCCGAAAACTTCCTCCGAGAACTTGCTGGACATGATTCAAAAAATCATCGTGTTCTTGATTGGACTGTTCGTCCTCAAATATTTCTGGTGGATTTTCCCCTTCGGGCTTGTGGGCGGGCTTACAGCCGTCATAACTGGTGCGACGGGCTTCATCCGCTCGCTCAGGCGGCTTGTTGGCTGATGGGACGTGGGGATTGCCCAAAAGACTGTTGGACATCCCCTTTCGGCGTTATTTTTCGCGGAAAATGATTCTTCCTCTGTTCAGGTCATAAGGCGAAAGCGCAACTTTTACTGTGTCTCCCGGTACGATTCTGATGAAATGCTTCCGCATCTTTCCTGACAGATGCGCCATGATGATGTGTCCGCCGTTTTTGAGCTCGACACGGAACATTGTGTTTGGGAGGGCTTCTTTTACTATGCCCTCAACCTCGATAGCTTCTTCTTTAGCCACGATTCCTCCAAAAAATAAATAGAAAAAAATGAAAAAAAATTGCCTTTTTGAACAAAAGCAATTATATTATTATGAATGTTTAAAAAAAATTGTCAACAAGGGGTTTTGCGATGGATAAAGAGTTTATGGAGAAAATAGAGAAAGAACTCATTGACCAAAAGAAGGTGATTGTTCAGTCACTTTCTGCCCAAAGCGAAGAATACAAGAAAATCATGGAGGAGGCGGCTCCTGGCGATGAGGTTGACATTGCATCCGATGTCATAGACGGAAAAATGCTTGAGACGCTGGGAACACAGGATTCTCTGCGGCTGGAGCAAATCAACAACGCGCTGGAGCGCATCCACAAGGGAACTTACGGAATCTGCCTCATATGCAAGAAAGAAATTCCTCGGGAGCGGCTGGAGGCAATTCCATACGCATTCATGTGCATCGACTGCAAGAGCCGCGACGAGCGCCGCAACAGATAGCAGTTGCCCAGCGTGTTGAATTTATCTATAAAAAACAATACTATTGAAGAATATCGCTTTATTTTTTGAGGTTATTTATTATGTTGATGACAAACGAAATCAAAGTCGGAACAGCATTCATGTTTGAGGGCGCTCCGCTCATCGTTCAGAAGATGCTTGGTCAGAAGTCTGGCCGTCAGGGAATGGTCACAAAGCTCCGCGTCCAGAACATCGTAACTGGCGGAACGCAGGATCTCGGTCTTGACGCAGGCGAGAAATTCGAGGAAGTCGAGCTTGTCGAGAAGAACGTGAAGCTTTCTTACATCGACGGAAACGAGTATCACTTCATGGATCAGGAGACCTATGACGATGTTGCTTTGGAGAAGGATTATCTCGGCGACAACGCAGGCTACATCTCTCCGGATGACGACTACGAGGTGAAAGTCACTTACTACAACGACAAGCCGGTTGGTGTCCGCCTTCCTATCCAGGTGACTCGCACAATCACATACTGTGAGCCTGGCATCAAGGGCGACACGTCTGGACAATCAACAAAGCCTGCAACGCTTGACACTGGCATGGAAGTGAAAGTTCCGCTGTTCTGCAACACGGATGACAGAATCGTTATCGACACGCGCGA
>JAFPYB010000094.1 GCA_017412405.1 Treponema sp.
AAAGGGAAAACCCGTCCTTATTCTGATTCCGGGAAATCAGGTGACCCACCGCCCGGCAGACAAAAATTACGACGAGCTGAACAAATTCAAAATCGAAGAAGAGGGCGAAAAAGTTGCCGTCATCGCTTTGGGGGATTTTTACCAGAAAGGAGAAGAAGTTGCCGTCGCAATCAAGGAAAAATGCGGATTTACACCAACATTGATAAACCCGCGCTTCGCTTCTGGTCTTGACGAAAAACTCTTGCGGGAGCTTGAAAAAAATCATCAGCTCGTAATCACCCTTGAAGACGGAATTCTTGAAGGCGGCTTCGGCCAGAAAATCGCTTCCTTCTACGGCTCAAGCAAAATGCTGGTAAAAAATTACGGCCTTGGAAAGAAATTCTACGACCGCTACAATCCGGCTGAACTTCTGCGAGAATGCGGCATGACGACAGAGCAGATTGTAGAAGATGTTAAGGCATTGTTGAAGTAAAAAAAGCGCAAGGGATAGTAGCCCCGCCGAAGGCGTTCCGAAATGAAGGAGCGTAGCGACTGAATGAAGGAATGGAGCGATAGCGGAAGGGCGGATAGCCCGACCCGTAGCGAAGCGGAGGGATGCGCCCAATTTTTTTAGGAGGAATTTATGAAAAAAAGAGGATTTGTATTTTTTGCGGCCCTTTTGCTTGTATCGGCAGTCAGCGGTCTTTTTGCAAAGCCCAATCCGAAGGCTGCAAGTTACAAAACTCACGAAACAGCGGCAAGCGACAAGACAGCTCCCGTTGTCTATTTTATCCGCGACATTACGCCAGAAGCACTGGTCAAGGTCTACAAGGCAACCGGATACAAGGTTTCTGGAAAGACCGGAGTGAAAGTGAGCACTGGCGAAAGCGAAAACACAAACTACCTGCGCCCTACCCTCATCAAGAACCTCGTGAAGGACGAACTGAACGCAACGATTGTGGAATGCAACACGGCTTACGGCGGAAACAGAAGCAACAATATCAACCACATGAAAATCGCCAAAGAGCACGGATTTTTGGATGTCGCCAACGGCTTTGACCTGCAGGACGCGGAAGGCTACATGACGATTCCCGTCAAAGGCGGCGTGCGGATTAAAGAAAACTATGTGGGAAGCCACTTTAAGGACTATCAGACTTATTTGATTCTCTCCCACTTCAAGGGACACGCAATGGGAGGATTCGGAGGAGCGATAAAAAATCTTTCCATAGGATTCGCTTCGGGAATGAGCGTTTCCAAATCCGGAAAACTGAACATTCACAGTGCAGGTCGGAGCGTGACCAGCTGGACCCACTGCCCGCAAGATGAATTTTTGGAAAGCATGGCAGAAGCGGCAAAATCAGTGTGCGACTACATGGCGGGCGGAAAGGGAATCGTCTGCGTGAATGTAATGAACCGGCTTTCCGTGGACTGCGACTGCGACTCGAACCCGGCCGAGCCTGACATGCACGACATTGGAATTCTGGCTTCCCTTGACCCGGTTGCCCTTGATCAGGCTTGCGTGGATTTAGTCTACAAGGCAAAGGATTCAGGCAGCTTGATTGAGCGAATCGAAAGCCGAAACGGAATCCACACCCTGGATCACGCGGAGAAAATCGGCTTCGGCTCAAGAAATTACCGGCTGGTGGAGATTAAATAGAGACGATTTTGACGAGAAAGCACCTTGCGCTTGGGTGCTTTTTTGTGTGTTCGCACGGAAGGATTTTGCATTATGAAAAACAACCAGATTTCACTGACACGAAGAAACAAAACCACCCTCCCCACAATTCTGCTAGGAATAGCGTGCGGGCTTTGCGTCGTCGTAGCCCGGCTTCCTCTCATACAGACTGCAATTCCGCTGTTCGGCATAGTGTTTTCCTACTCGGATATTTTCATCATGATTGCAGCCGGCATAGGCGGTCTTGGAAGCGGAATGCTGGCATTCACTCTCCTGTTCATCGCTGAATTCTTCCATATAGAAGGGGACGCTTCCGGGCTGTACTCACTTTCCACATACCTTGTCGTGACTCTCGTCACCGCAAAGCTCGCATATGACAGGATGTTCGCCGACTTGTGGCGCACAATCCGCTCAACGGCGATTCTTTCCCTTTTGCTCGCGCTCTGCTGGCTTGTCACATTCACGGTTCTCACGCCCACATTCAACGCGAACATGGACGGCAATGTGTACCAGAACATCTCCTTCGGGCGGCTTTTTCTGAGCGCGGCTCCAGAATGCGTCATCTCATGCGCGGCAATACGACTCTTTTTCCGCTTCGCCTCCGAAAAGGCGAAATTCTCTTTGGGAAGCGGCTGGCTTTACACAGGCATGTACGAGGAGCGCAAAAAAGCAGGCGGAATAAAACGAAGATATGTGCTGGGCTTTCGCGTGACGGCACTTTCCGTGGGGGAAGCCATTCTTTTGTGCATAGTGGCGATTCTTTCAAGCGACATTCAGTTTTCAATCACCATGGGAGAAAAATTCACCATATCGCTTATAGCCCAGTTCTGGCGGCAAAACCTCCAGCTTGCGCTCACAATGATTTGCGCCTCACTTCCAATCGCCTACGTCTTCAATATGTTCATCCTCTCCCGAGTCATCGCGCCCATAAACGAAATGTCCTTTTTGATGGAGCAGTATTTTGATTGCGATGGAAACAAGCGTTTTGCCTCCTTTCCAGATTTGGGAATCCACACTGGTGACGAAATCGAAAAACTGTACAATAGTCTCCAGAAAATGGTGGAGGATGCCGGAACCTATCTTGACCGAATCCTAAAACAGGAGCAGAAATCCGCCCACCTCACACAGGGATTCATGCTTGCCCTTGCAAAAGCAGTTGATGCAAAGGACCACTACACCAGCGGTCACTCGGAGCGGGTGGCGCAGTATGCGAAGGAAATCGCCCGCAGGCTTGGAAAATCCGAAAAGGAGCAGGAGGAAATATACACCATGGGGCTTCTGCACGACATCGGGAAAATCGGCGTGAGCGAGGCCATCATCAACAAAAAAGGCCGCCTCACCGACGAGGAATTTGCCGAAATCAAGACACATCCGCTCAAAGGCTACGAGATTTTGCAGAATGTGAAGGAAATCCCGGAGCTTGCGACTGGAGCGCGGTGGCATCACGAGCGTTACGACGGACGCGGCTATCCAGACGGGCTTTCAGGTGAGACGATTCCAGAAGAAGCGCGGATTATAGCCGTGGCAGATGCCTACGACGCAATGACGAGCAAACGCGCCTATTCCGACGTGCGCCCCCAAGCCCAAGTCCGCTCCGAAATAGAGCGGTGCAAAGGAAGCCAGTTCGACCCGAAAATGGCAGATGCCATGCTTTCTATGATTGACAACGATGTGGAATACAAGATGCACGAGGGAGCATAAGAGTCAAAAGACACATTGAAGAGAATGGAAGCATCAAATCTGCTATTTTATTCTCTTCTATAAATGTAACTAGCGTTTTAAACCGCAAAAACGGTTTTGCCGAAGGCAAAATTGGCGCAAAAGTTGCGGTGGCGCAAAGCCACGAAAGCGGCGTGTTAAATAGCCCAAATTTCGAGTTTTAGAAGAATTTACAAAAAACGCGTAATCCCTTAAAATTTTAATCACCACAAACAAGTCTCTTCCGATTGTTGCCCTGTTCATGCAGACTCTGCTGCTGCAAAACCGGCTGGAAAATGAAAACGGCGTGCATTTTATCGATTCTACTCCTGTCTCTACATGCCTTAACAGGCGGATTTTCAGCCACAAAGTTACCTCCGCCTTCGCTTCAAGAGGAAAATCGACTAAAGGATGGTTCTACGGCTTCAAGCTTCACGGAGTCTGTTCAGAAAAAAGGTGTCCTGAAGTCTGTGGTTTTCACGAGCGGCAATATCAATAACAGCAAGATGATTGAAAAAGCCTCTGAAAACATGAAAGGCTGGCTTTATTGTGATGCCGGATATTTGAAAAGACGCGAGGAGCTTGTCAGGCTCGCTCGATGGATGGCATTTTCAGGCATTATTGTTTTGCAATTTCAGCCTACATTCTTCATTGCAGGCTGAATTCTTTTCTTCGCTTGAAAACTCGAATTTAGGG
>JAFPYB010000095.1 GCA_017412405.1 Treponema sp.
ATTCTTTTAAGTGCAGGTTTCATGTCGGTACTGGCAAAAGACGTAAAGATGATTTTTTTCATATTTCATATGTTACTATCCTCATGAAAAAGTTGCAAGAAATCTGCTTTCGGCGGTTTTGTGGGACATGATAGATTAAACAGTGATTTTCTGCCATAATAGTATGATTTATTTTTATTGAGAGGCAAAATCGTGTATAAGTCTATTGATTCTAAAGCAGATTTTCCCAAGCAGGAAGAAGAAGTCCTGAAATTTTGGGAGGAGAACAAGACTTTTGAAAAGTCGGTTCAGCAGCGCGACAAGGCTGAGGAATTTGTGTTTTTTGACGGCCCTCCGTTTGCAACTGGTTTGCCACACTTTGGTCATTTTATACCGTCTACCATAAAAGATATTATCCCACGCTACCAGACCATGAAAGGAAAAAAGGTGGAGCGGCGTTTTGGGTGGGATTGCCACGGTCTTCCTGTGGAGAACCTCATTGAAAAAGAGCTTGGCATCAACTCCAAGCATGAAATCGAGGCCATGGGCGTTGATAAGTTCAACGACAAGTGCAAGGCTTCTGTTCTCAAATACACTTCTGAATGGCGAAAGACAATCACACGCATGGGGCGTTGGGTCGATTTTGACCATGACTACAAGACGATGAATCCAGAATACATGGAGTCAATCTGGTGGGTCGCAAAATCCCTTTGGGAAAAGGGGCTCATCTACGAGGGACAGTACATTCTGCCTTACTGCCCGCGCTGTGCCACGGTGCTTTCAACCCACGAGCTTGCCCAGGGCTACAAGGACGTGAACGATCAGACCGTCACCGTTCGTTTCAAGATTACGAAAGCTCCTGATGGTGTGAAGGACGGCGACATGGCCAATGGAAAAACATATTTCCTGGCATGGACGACTACCCCGTGGACCCTCCCATCAAATCTTGGTCTTTGTATGGGGCCTGAAATCGATTATGTGAAGATTTTGGACAAGGCGAGCGGCGATTGCTACATTTTTGCCGAAGCTCGTCTTGGCTCATATTATAAGAATCCCGATGAGTATGAAATCATCTACCGCCACAAAGGAAAGGAATTTGTGGGTGCTGAATATGAGCCGCTGTTCCCGTATTTTGCGAATTTGAAGGATGCCACCGTGTGTGCGGAGATTTCCGGCCAGAAATGCGAGAAGGGCGCATTCCGGATGTTCAACGCGGACTACGTTTCCACCGAGGACGGAACTGGCATTGTACATATTGCTCCGAGCTTTGGTGAGGACGACAACAAGATTTTCCGTGGAAGCGGTGTGCCAAACGTGCAGCCGATTGACGCGGAATGCAAGTTCACCAAGGAAGTCCCTGATTACGAGGGGCTTTTCGTTAAGGATGCGGACAAGGCAATCATCGAGCGGCTCAAAAAAGAGGGAAAGCTTGTCAAGAAAGACCAGATTCTCCACTCGTACCCCCATTGCTGGCGTTGTGGCTCTCCGCTCATCTATCGCGGAATCGGCTCATGGTTCGTGCGCGTTGCAGACCACCATGAATCTCTTCTTCGCGCCAACAGCCAAATCAAGTGGCAGCCTTCCCACATCAAGGAAGGACGGTTCGGAAAATGGCTTGCAGGAAGCCGCGACTGGGCAGTGAGCCGCAACCGCTACTGGGGAAACCCAATCCCAATCTGGAAGTGCGACAATCCAGACTGTACGAATGCGGTGTGCGTCGGCTCACGGCAGGAACTCAAGGATTTGAGCGGTGTGTACCCCGATGACCTCCACAAGCAGTTCGTTGATAAAATCACGTTCAAGTGTACCAAGTGCAATAACGGTACGATGCGCCGAATCCCGGAAGTGTTCGACTGCTGGTTTGAATCCGGCTCAATGCCGTACGCACAGCAGCACTATCCGTTCGAGAACAAGGACTATTTTGAGAAGCATTTCCCTGCGGACTTCATTTCCGAGGGACTTGACCAGACCCGTGGTTGGTTCTACACGCTCACGATTTTGGCTTCCCATTTGTTCGACAAGCCTGCGTTCCAGAACTGCATCGTGAACGGACTCGTGCTTGCTTCCGACGGGCGCAAGATGTCAAAATCCCTCAGGAACTACACCGACCCTGTTGAGGCAATCAACAAATTCGGTGCGGATGCGCTCCGATTGTTCCTTACCCATTCTGCCGTTGTCCGCGCCGATGATTTGCGCTATTCCGACGAGGGCGTAAAGGAAGTTGTCAAGAATATTCTCATTCCGCTGTGGTCCGGCTATTCGTTCTTCGTCACATACGCGAACATCGACAATTATACTTGCACGGGAAAAATCGATTTCTCAAAGTTGTCGAACCCGCTTGACGCATGGATTGTGTCCGTGGCGCAGAAAATGGTGCAGGACGTGACTTCCGCTCTTGACGATTATGATTTGAGTTCTGCAATCGACCCGCTCATCAACTTCATTGACCAGCTCAACAACTGGTACATCCGCCGGAACCGCCGCCGTTTCTGGAAGAGCGGAACTGATGCGGACAAGACCGAGGCTTATGAGTCGCTGTATTATGCGCTCAAAACTTTTGCGCTTTGTGCAGCTCCGTTCATTCCGTTCATCACCGAGGAAATGTGGCAGAATTTGAGGACGGCGGACGACAAAGAGTCTGTTCATCTTGAAGACTTTCCGGTTTACAATGCGGCTCTCCGCGATGAAACCCTTGAATTCAGGATGGCCACTGTGCAGAAAGCCGTGTCCATGGGGCGGAATCTCCGCAACAAGTACGAGCTGAAAAACCGTCAGCCGCTTTCCAGCGTGCAGCTTGTCACAAGAAACTCCCAGGAGCGCAATGTTCTTGAGGACATGAAAGATACGATTGCCGAGGAACTCAACGTGAAAGCCGTCGTGTTCCATGAGCGCGAGGACGAGCTTGTTGAGTACAAGGCAAAGGCGAACTTCCGCACGCTGGGAAAAGAGCTTGGGTCAAAGATGAAGGCCGCAGCTACCGTCATTCAGGCTCTTTCAACAGAGCAGATAGAAAAAATCATCGTGGGAGAACCTGTTTCAATAGATGTGGACGAGCAGGAGGTGGAGCTGAACGCCGACAAAGTTATTGTGGAACGGTTCGAGAAGGAGAATCTCAAAGTCGTGAACGATGGAACGCTCACGGTTGCCCTTGATACGAAAATCACAGAAGAACTCAAGAAGGAAGGATATGTCCGTGACCTTATCCGTGGAATCCAAAATCTCCGCAAGGAGAGCGGATTTGAGGTGACGGACAGAATCAAGCTGTCGCTTTTTGGCGACGATGTCCTGAAGTCCAGCTACGAGTCGTTCAGCAGCCTCATCTCTGCCGAGACGCTTGCTGTTTGTGTGGAATGGAGCGATTCTGCATCGAGCAAGGTTGAGTCCGAGGACAAGACATGGAGTGTTTCCGTTGTTAAAGCGTAATTTCGCCTGTGTTGCTGCATCGCTTTTGTGCTTTACGGCAATATTTCTGTTATCATGTGCATCTACTCCAAAGCGCGAGCCTGTGGCTCCTCTTTCTCTCTTGGGAAGCGACGATGCGTTGTATGTTTGCGTCCCTGTTGATTCTCACAAAGAGTTTGTTACTCGGGCGCTTATCAAGCTCATGGCTCTCAAGAAATCGGATTGCGAGAAAATCACGAGCCGAATAAACGATTTGTATATCGGCACAAAATTCGGCTCCGGTTTTGAGGTGTCGGCTTCCGGCAAATTTCCCCCAAACTATGCGAAAGCATCGTTGACGGAAAAAAATGGCTGGGAGGCTTACACATACCGTTCCTACGATTATTTTGTCCAAAAGTCGTCTGCCATGGAGCTTTCCGTTCCCTGTGCCGAAAACATAATGTTGTCGTACAAAATTTCTGATTTGCTTGATAGGTTCGATGCGGCTCAGTCTGGAAGTGCCGGTGCTGCGGATGAGAATGAGTCGTATGCACAAACGAAGGCTTTTCTTGAGTCCAATGGGAGCAAGGACATTTTGTTTGTTTCGTCGCGGCCTGATTTGTTTTTCTATGCGTTTACCGGAACAAAGTTGACGCTTGGTGTTGACAAAATCAAGGGGACTTTTTTTGATGTTCCGCAGGCGGCTGAAACATATGGAGTCAATTTGGTTCTTGAGATGGCTGACACGCGGACAATAAAGGCTGCAATCCGCCTGCTGCAAATGGCTTTGTTTGGAACGCCAGCAAAAATCACGCAGACTGGTGACAGCCAAATTTCGGTGACTGACATCACGCTGACGTGGGATGAAATTTTGGATTTGATTTCAAAATGAAAAAACTGCTTCTGCCATTCTGCTCACTGCTGTTTTTCTCGTGCTCAACCATATCGAATTTTTTTATTCCTGGAGAATTCGACGTTATCAACGAGAATATCAGCATTGAGTATTTTACGATTGCCGAGGGGTATTACGATTTGGAAAAATACTCCAAGGCAATTGAATACTATAAACTGGCAATGAAAAATCAGGATTTATACTATACATCATTTTATAAAATCGCCAAATCATATGCGCTTTTAAAAGAATGGAATGAAGCGCTTGTATACTATAAAGAATTATTGGAGCGCGACAGCGAAAACACGTCCCTCAAGTTGTCCGTTTCCTACATAACTGCCATGAGCGGCAAAACAGACGAGGCGATTGCCCAATACGAAGAGCTGCTTGTGGAAAATCCGAACGACCAGTTTATTCTGGAGAATTATATTGCGCTGCTCATTTTTGCCGAGCGCGGGGAAGATGCGGAGAAAAATCTGCTTGAATTGAAGAAAAAATTCCCTGACAGCAAGGAGATAAAGGAATTTGCCGCCCGTATTGCTGAACTTGTTGAAAATCCAGATTCTGATTTGGGAGAAGTCGAGGACGAGGATTTTGAGGACGACCGCGAGACGGAAGCCCGATAAAGCCTTGGGCTGGGGCTTCCAACGGCTAGGCTTCCCCGCTTTTTTCGGCTTGCTTGCTCAGAATCATCTGCCTGTATTTTTCGGGGTTCACCCTGAAAGCAACGATGGGGGAGTTCAAGTCCTCTTTGGCGTGGGCTTCTGCTTGGTCTGCTTCTTTAATCAATCTTGCGGCCTCAATTTTCCGCTCGGCTTTTGATGATATTCCCACTGTTACCCGCGCCTCGAAGCCGCTTTCGGAAACAAGCTCCGAAATATGTGCATGAAGCGGTTCTGCGATGGCTGTGGACGAATTCAGATTTGCGTTTTTCACGATGACGGCAAAACCGTCCGCTTTGTATGCGTGGACAATCCCGCTTTCCTTGAATTGCTCGTTCAGGACGTTCGCAATGTTTGCGTAAAGCGGAGTTCCCTCCTCAAGGTTTGCGATTTTGACTATTACGAGCGATGTGTCTCCGTCATTTTCAAGCGCTGTCGTAAGATGCTCGTCCAAAAGCGATTCTTCAAAGACAGACGTCGTTTCAGGCGTATTGCTTTCAGAATCGCTGCTGGACGCTGGCGTTTCGGACACGGCAGACGGGTCAACAAAGTCTCCCTCTTCCGCAACTTCGGCGTATTCCTTTTCTGTTGATATGATTTCTTTTATTGCAGTTAGCTCTTCATTCGTAAGCTCCATCTGCTGTGCCCTCTGGACTGGAGCTTCCGCCTCTTCATCGGGCTTTTCATCCGCCTCTGGCTCAGTAGCCTCTTCGTCGACTGTTTCATCGTCTGTCGGAGATTCGTCTTCCGCTTCCTGCTTGTTGATTTCCACGATGACCGGAGCTTGGTGTTTTTCCTCTGTTTTGGCTGGTTCTGCCGGAATGTCGTCATAGAACAATGTTTCGTCCACGGGCTGCTTTGCCTCTGTGACACCGGTGTAGATGAGCAGCAGTATTGTGGTCATTGTGCCGACCAGTATGATGATGAACGACACCCGAGCGTGGTTGTAGATTGATGCGGGGCGCATTGTGTAGATTGATGCGGACAGCTTGATTTTTGAGCCGTTCTGCAACATACAGACCTCGGAGAAATTTTTTGAGAATTCAGATGATGGCAAAGAGTAGTTCTTTGGCGGATATGAATAAATGAGCGTCTCGTTCAGCTCAAAATCGATTTTTGCGAAATCGTTTATGTCGCCGATTGCCTGTATGAAATTGTCGGCGAATTCTGTTGTACCATATTTGTACTTGGAGGCTGTCTGCCGCGCCGATAGGAGAAGAGTCTCGTAACGAGCTGTTGCATTTTCAGGACCGTTTTTTCTGTCGAGGAAAATTCCGAATGTCAAGTACAATATGGCAAGAAAAAACAATAGTACACTGGCAGTGGTTATGACGGTTACTGCTTTTTTCATATTATTTCAGTATATCGGAGACTTTGTTGGTATGCAATCAGTAATGATGAATCAGTATAATTAAATTTACTAGATTTCTTATGATTCTCAATCCACGCACAGAGCGGAAGAAGCGTGAGCACAAGCGGGTCATCATCATCCTGCTGGGAGTTTTTGGAGAAAAAATTCTTCAACTGCGTGGCATAATACGACGAAAAGTCCTTGAAATCGAACGGCGCGAGCAGGGTGGTCTCCTTTGTTTTTGTGTCCCCTGCAGGGGCGTTTTGTGCGCAGAACGTGTCGGCTGATTTTTGTGCGAAGGAATGTGCGCTCAAAAAATCTGCCAGGGAACTGCGGTATGATTCCAAGACTTCTGTTGTATAGTGGTTTTGCGCCAGTCGAATCAGCTCCGTTCTGAAAAGAAGCCTGTCGAATGACGTTTCTGTTGTGTGTATTCTTGTTTCATGTTCTCTGTATACTGTATCTAGGTATGTGTTTTTTGTGTATGATTTTCCATTCAAATAGGAAAAATCGGCTCCGAAGAATCTTAGTTTTGTGAACCCGCACAGGATGGCGAAACTTGCGGCGGCAATCGTCACCGTGCCGCTTCCCGTCTCGATGGGGATGAATGAGTTTTTTCCTGTGTATTGGGAGGCATATTGCGCCAGCGGATGTTTTGACTGCGAAAAAATGAGCCTGGCCCCTGATTTCAGGACTTTTTTTGCGGCGGAGTGATTTGCGCACAAATCGAACACGAACAAGGTGTTTTTGCTTGTGTCGTTGAAAAAATGCGCGTGGGAAATCATCTGGCCGTCAACGGAAACAACTGCGTCTGGCTGTATGCTCCGTGCGCAAAGGCTTGTGTATGCGGTGTCCGTAGCGATGACAAAAAATTCTGTGCGCTTGTCCTTGAGCACACTGCTTGTCTCGTCCAATGTGGGACCTGCCGCGATTATGGCGGCTGTTTTTTCTGTGGGAACTTCATGGAGCATTTCTGCCACATTCTGCTTTATGCGAGAGCTTAGGGCAAGGTTCCCAAAAATGTTTTTCTGCCATATTTTCCCGAAGTGGCTCTGGACTGAGTAATCGGCGGAAATGAGCTTGATTGTGGCGGCTATGATGTCTCGCGCTTTTTTCGCCGATTCATTGAATGTGTTTTCCCACTGGCGGATGGATGAAATGATAAGATTCCCGTGGAGTTGCGGCTTGTAGGTTCTGAGTAGTGCAGCCTGCAGTCCGGCGCAGTCGGTTAGCACAAAGTCCTTGTTTTTTTCAAGAGATTCCACTTGCGGAATGTGGGACAGAAAATCGATGTCTTCTCTTGATTCCTCCACGGCGATTATTTTTGCGGCAGGAAATTTTTTCTTGAGCGCAAGCAGGTGGTATGCGCCGCATATGCCAAGAATGACGAAAAAGCGCGACGTCTGTGAGAATTGGGCGGCGAATGTTTCGGCTTCCTTTTCAGGATTGTATTTTGAGTGGAAAGATACAGTGTTGTGACACGGAATCTGAAGTCCCGTTTTTGATTCTATTATATTTGTATAGTTCATATAAAGTATACTATATATTTCTGTTTTTCCTTAAGTATAGTCTTTCAGGAATGCAGATATTTTTTCCTCCAGCTCGCGTTTGAGAACCTTTTTTTTCTCTTCGTCTGTTTCCCGCAAAATCAAAAGCCGCTCCATGGGAAAAAATTCTTTTTTGAAATTGTCTGTCATGCGGATTTTTTCTAATGCCGCCGACAAGATTTTTTTCCGCTCTAAAGAACTTTTTTCCGCGAGGGAAAGTGGTGAAAAATCAGCATGGGCGGAATGCCCATCTGATTCTGTATCTTTGAAAAACGCCCAGTCCACGTCCTTTATTGCGCCTAGGGAAAAAGCAAACGGGTAGCTTGCAGAAAGCCGCTTGACGCGGGAAAGCCGTGTGCGCGATTTTGATATGAACCAGTTTCTGTATATGGCAAGGCTTCCTGCCGAAGAGAACTGCGATGATGTGAGCCGGGTCTCCTTCGGTTTGAGGCGAAAATCTGCGGCTTGGGATGACTGTTCCAGCGAATTTGGCTGTGTGTGCTGGTATCCAACAGCGGGGGCTTGGTCGAGACCTACGCAATACACAGTTCTGTCTGTGAGCGTTAGGGCAAGTTCCACGGCGGTTCCGCTCACGGTTCCGTTCCTTCGGGCTGGCATATGGGGAATGCCCAAAGACAGGAAAAGCTGTCGCTGGATTTCATCGTCGTCGTAGCACAGCGGAATGATTTTTTCGTTTTGTAGAAGCCTCTTCGGCACTGCCGATTCCGAGCTTAGCGCAAAGACTGGGGTGGAAAGAGATTTGTGACCAGTGGGGAATGCCAGATGTTTTTTTGCCCAATAGCCGCCGTCCGTGCTTATTACAATGTCCGGGACTATATTGTGTGTTATGAGCGGCAGGAATGCCGACGAGACTGCAATCAAAAAGTATGATTGGCGCAGCTCGCAAAGAAAAGGCAGCGACGACTCAAGACTGCGCCCAGAGGACGCGACCACTATGGGAAGTTTTGTTTTCCTTGCGGTGCAGAACGTGTTAATGTTTGTGAAGAACGAAATGGAGTTTTTGAGCCATCGCTTTGAAAAATAGCTTCGTGTTCCCAGAACGTCCCGGGATTTTAGTATTGCAGCCTTTATTTCGTTCCAAACGAGGGCATTTTTTTCGGGGAGCAGATTTTTTGTGGGTGTCCATTCAAGGACAAGCGCGGAGCACAATTCCTCCTCCGACAGACATTCAAACAGCTCATCGGCAAGATTCGTGTTTTCGTCGAAAAAAATGGTGCGGTCAAAAAGTCTGGCGTTCTCCGTTTTGTCAAATTCAGTGAAAAATCGTATTGCAATGAACTGTGTGCGCGGAAAACGCTTTTTCAGGAAAAAAGCCGAGTAGGCGAGTGCTGGTTCTATGAAAATCAAGCAGAGCGGTGAAAAATCCGCCTGTACGTTTTGCGCGAATTTTTCGCCCTCGCTTGATGGATTATATTTTGAGTGAAGAAACTTTCCGTCGCAAGAAACGGTTCTCTCCCCATTTTTTGCTTCCTGAAATCCTATCATCAAAAATCAACCGTGCAGAAGGAAATCCAAGGTTCCTTTCTTGTTCGGGCAAATGCCCGCCGTGAGAAGAAGCACGTTTTTCGTGGCATCTTCCCCCAAAAGCTCCACCAGATTTGAGGCGATGTGGTAGCCCAAAATCTGTTCATCCTGCTCTTCTGGTGCGAACAGCGCGATTTTGATTTCGCCGTTTGTTCCCACATGGCTTGCGTTCGGTTTCCTGAAAAGCGGCGCGATGATGATGTGGGCGGCTTCTGCAATGGATTGGGATACAGCCTCCTGCAGCTCTTTGTGCTCAACATCAAATTTGACGCTGGAAATCGCGCGGGCGATTGAATTCTTGAGCGAAAGAATGAACAGATTCGCGCTTGAGATGCCAAGCCCCGCTTCGATGCTCGCATCAAGCTTCTCCACGGTTTTTTCCTCGAATCCTTTCAGATTCACAGTGCCTTTGAGAACTGGAATGCACTCGGCGGCAGGAGGAAGCGTGATTGAGTCCTCCTCGTCGTTCGTTTCGATTGCCATGAAAATATGCGGCTCGTTTTTGTCGAGAAACGGAAGGAAATTAATCGAGCTGATTTCATTTCGGATGTCCTCGCCGAACAGATTTTTGTACGGCTCCGTCTCGTTGAACGCGCTGGAAAAACACTGCCAGTCGAAACTCTTCGCAATCTTTCCGTCCCAGAACGATTTTGGGACGACGGCATTTGCAATCGTCTGCGCATTGAAGCCGAAGCTGTCCGTCATCAAGTAAAAATCGCCGTCTGAGAGTTTGAGCGGAGAAAGGATTCCGCAATGGTTGAACCCATTTCTCTTCGCCCAAACGGTGAATTTTGGAGTTGTCTCAAAAAGCATGGTTTGCGCACGTTTCAAAAGTCCGTGCTTTCTCAAGATTTCCGCCATATTAATCCAATCCAAGCTCCGTAAAGAGTTTTTTGTATGTCTCAAACTGTTCCGACTGTGCGAATTCTGCAATCTTTTCTTCCGGGAGGTTCTCAAGCAGCTGGTCCATGTAAGAGAGGACTGCCTTGATTTCTTTTGTCAAATCTTCCGGAATCGACGATTCTTCCTTCTGCTCGTCTTCGTCCATGTGTTTGAGTGCCTCGTCAGATTCAAGATAGCTCAAGTTGCCTTCTGTCAGCTCCTCTTCCTCAATGTTGGGAGCGAGAAGGTTGTTCAGCTCTGATTTTGTGACCGGCTCTTCGTCAACGATTTCTTCTTCGCCCACACTGTCGCCCACGCTGGGCTCTTCAAATACGGTGTCGGAGGCCGATGGCTCCTCTGCCGGAACATCGATGTCCTCTGGAAGATTGTCGTCCGCTTCCACAGAATCTTCGATGATTTCTTCTGGCGCAACTTCAGGCTCTGAGAAATCTTCCCCGGCAACTTCCGGCTGCTCTTCTTCCATGAGGTCAGTGGAGCTTGATTCAACAAAGATGTCGTCAACTTTCGGAACTTCGATTTCATCAGGAAGCTCGGAGTTTTCTTCTTCCTGCACTTCCTCCATGTTGATGTCGTCAAGGCTCGGTTCAACAAGATTGTCGTTGGAGAAATCAAGCTCTTCTTCTCCGATGAGCGGCTCGTCAAAGCTCTCGCCCTGAACATCGCCCTCCGCTTCGGCGTTGTCTGCCTCGCTCGTGTCAGGCTCCTCCATCGGCATTTCGCGCATGACAGGCTCCTCGCCAATCTGGTCGTCTTCCGTGTCTGAGTCCGGGGTGTCGCCCACGCCTTCTTCCTCGGTGAAGTCCGCCGTGTTCTGGATGTTGTTCAGCTCGTCAAGAGAAAGGGTTGCGTCGTCGTCCTCTTCCTCAGAAGAAATCTGAATCTCGTCGTCAGCCACCGTGTCGGAAATTGTCTCTTCCTCCGTGCTGTCGGAAACAGTCGGCTCGTCGAAGGCCATATCATCCACGCTCGGCTCTTCGCCAATCTGGTTTTCTTCCGTGTCTGAGTCGGGGGTATCGCCCACGCCTTCTTCTTCCGCGAATTCCGCCGTGTTCTGGATGTTGTTCAGCTCGTCAAGAGAAAGGGTTGCGTCGTCATCGTCCACTTCCTCCTGGGAAGGAATGTTCTCTTCCTCTGATGACGGGAACGGAATCTCGTCGTCAGCCACAGTGTCAGGGATGTTTTCTTCCTCTGTGCTGTCGGAAACAGTCGGCTCGTCGAACGACGTGTCGTCTGCGCTCGGCTCTTCGCCAATCTGCTCTTCCGTATCCGAGTCGGGAGTGTCGCCCACGCCTTCTTCTTCCGCGAATTCCGCCGTGTTCTCAATGTGCATTAGCTCGTCCATTGAAAGGGCGATTGTGTCATCCTCGTCCGTGTCGTTAAAGAATCCGCTTGATGAAGATGATTCTTCCTCGGTTTCCGTCGGAATGTCATCGCCAATGCCGATGTCCTCCTCTTTCGCGGCTCTGATTGGAGCTTTCTTCAGCTCCTCAAAATCGTTCTTCAGGCTCGCAACTTCGTCCTTGAGCGATGTAATCACCGTCATGAGCTGGCTGAGAACGTCGTTCGGAAGTGCCGTTGTTGCAGGAGCCGGGGCTGGGGCAGCAGCTTCCTCAGGAACTGATTTTTTTGCCCCATCGCTTTCTGCTGTCGGCTCGTCGTCAAACAAGGAAGATGTCTCTTCGTCGAATGTATCTGGAATGTCGTTTATCACTATTGTGTCCTCTTGTGTTTCTGGTGAATCAATGCTTTTTTCGCTCTCAACGCCATCTTGTGCGCTGTCGCCGGCAACGTCGCCAAGGCTGACTGTCTGTCCGTTCTCGTCCTCAACTGAATTGAGGATTGAGTCGATGTCGAATCCGCCATCGTCCGATGAAGACTGGGATTTCGCCGGGCTGGCTTTGTCGTCGCTTTCTTCTGCGCTGTCGTCGCTTTCGGGCAAATCAAAATCGTCGTCAACTTCAACTTTCATGTCGATGTCGTTGTCTGCAGAGCTTGATTCTTCGCTTTCATCAGATTCGTTTGAATCGGTGAAGCCGAAATCGCTCAAATCGACTTCTTCCTCTTGTGATGAGGAGCTTGCGCCCGAATCCGAGGCTGAGTCGGCTTTCGGCTCCTCCTCGTCTGTCGCGAGCGTTCCAGGAATTGCAGGCTCGCTTGTGGCGCTGTCAAAACCGAATTCGCTCAAATCGACGCTTTCCGTTCCATCGTCGGATGCTTTGCTCTCGCTGGGACCATCGTCAAAGCCGAATTCGCTCAAATCAACTTCTTCGCCGCCGCCGGAGAATGACGATGATGATGGCGCCGATTTTTGCGTGTCAGTGGGCATTGAGTCGTCGAAGGAAAGGTCTATGTCAAGGGGACCGTCTTCTGAAAGAGGAGCTGTTTCTGTCTCGGTGATTTCTGTGGATTCCGCCATTGCGCCCTGTGGACCGTCCGAAGAGTCCGAATCATCAGGGGTTGAGTCGTCAAAGCCGAATTCGCTCAAATCGACTTCTTCCTCTTCGCCGGAGGACGATGGGGAGTCCGCCTGGGAGGAGTTGTCGTCTGAATCGTCAAAGCCGAATTCGCTCAAATCGATTTCTTCCTCTTCGCCTGAAGCTTTGGCAAGGTTCTTTTCAAGAGACTGTGATGCAGAATCATCAATATCAGGAAGTTCTGTGTCGAGGTTGAATTCTTCCGGTTCGCCTTGGTTCTCGGCTGCGGAATCACTGCCCAGTGGTGGTTTTTTGACCCAAACGCCGTAGCTTTCAAGTTCGTTTGTGTTGACAGAATCACTCATATTTTTCCCCTTGTGCATTTTTAAAACTATACACATTCACATATCGACACGTTTTTCAGAAATCTTGAAGAGGTTTTTTTTGGAATTATTTTGTTGGAGAATTCCTTTTTCTTTGCCGAAATTTTTTCTATCATGACAAAATTGTATCATTTTCTGGCGGCTCTGTTCGCCGGAACTGCCATTTATGTTCTGGTCTCCCTTGTCTGCGGTCGCGACGGGATTCTTGCGAACAGGCAGCTTCTTGAGCAGAAGCGGATTTTGAGCAGCCGGACAGAGGAAATTCAGAAGATAACGAACGGGCTTGAGTTGGAGCAGATTGCGCTGAGGAACGACGACGATGTGATAGCCGCCTTTGCGCGCAACTTGGGCTTCGTCCACTCAGGAGAAAAAATAGTCAAGATTAGCGGAAAAGATTCCATGAACAGGTTTATCTTTGAGACGGGTACACCGATTGTTTCGGAAGTTCCCAAATCGATACCAGAGTGGGTCTGCAAGGTTGCCGGAATATTGATGGCGGCCGTTGTTTTTCTGCTTCTTTTCATCTGCGACTACCGCGAGTCTTTTCTGGACGAGCGGGTGGCTCCGCCGAGGAACGACAAAAATCAATCTCCGGCGAAAGAGGACAGCAACGTTTTTATAGGAGGAATCCCGGTCTATGATATGCCGCAAGTGTGATGAAGAATCTGTGCACATCGCCGCTGATTATCTGAGAAGGGGGAAAGTCGTGGTGCTTCCGACCGACACGGTGTACGGATTTTCTGGAATCGTTGACGGAAGACATTATTCGTTCCACACGGACAAGGAGATTGCGCGGCTCAAGGGAACAGACCCGAACAAGCCGCTCATCCAGCTTCTTTCAAGACCTGAGGATTTGAAAAAATACACGCGGGATCTTGTTCCTGATTTTTTGCTTGAAAAATGGCCGGGACCGCTCACAATCATTGTGCATACGCTTGCAAAAGGCGGTGAATTCACCACCACGGCGTTCCGTTGCCCCGACGATGAATGGCTTAGAAAAATCGTTGCGCTGTGCGGAGCACCGATTTATTCCACGAGCGTGAACAAGACAGGAAATCCTGTTCTTGACAACATTTCGCAGATAAAGAGCGAATTCGGCAGGGATGTCCCGCTCATCATCGATGACGGCGACATGAAGGGCGGTGTTCCTTCCACCATCGTCAGGATAGACGAACGTGGGGAAGTGGAGGTCGTCCGCGAGGGAAGCCTCAAAATCAAGTAGCAGGAAATAATAATGAAAGAAAATTTGATTGA
>JAFPYB010000096.1 GCA_017412405.1 Treponema sp.
TACGCTGCAAAAATATCCGTCATATTCAACTTCTGTTTCCAGCTCATCAAGAGCCTCTGTTAATTCTTCCCAACCCATGCATGAATTCTAGCATATTTTTTTTATTTTAAACACTGCTTTCCTAAAAACTGATTTCCGTGGTTTTTTTATGCGACTGATTCACAATTCTTTTATTTCTCGCTACAATAGACCTTTCAAAAAATAATTGGGGTTTATAAATGAAAGGTTTTGAGATTGGAGAAGAAATCGAGACGACTGTTGTGCAGATTTCCAATGACACCGTGTTCATCGATTTGGGATTGAAGAGCGAAGGCTTTGTTGAAAAGGCCGAGTTTGTTGACAAGGACGGAAACCTTACTGTTAAGGAAGGGGACAAAATCAAGGTTTATTTTGTCTCTGCAAACCGCGACGAGCTTCATTTCACCACGCGCCTGAGCGCGGACAAGGCTGCCAAGGCGGGGCTTGAAATGCTTGAGAACGCTTACAAGTCCGGGCTTCCTGTGGAGGGAAAAGTCGAGGGCGAGATAAAAGGCGGCTTCGAGGTAAAAATCGGGAGCGCCCGTGCGTTCTGCCCATACTCGCAGATGGGCTACAAAAACCGCGCCGAGCCTGCTTCATATGTTGGAAAGAACGTTGCGTTCGTCATCACAGAGTACAAGAACGAAGGAAAAAACATCATCGTGTCCAACAGACGGCTTCTTGAGAACGAGGAGAATGAAAAAATCGGTGCGCTCTCAAAAGAACTGGTGGTGGGAAAAATCGTTTCAGCTACGGTCACATCGCTCCAGAGCTACGGAGCCTTTGTTGACATTGGCGGATTCCAGGCCCTGCTTCCAATTTCGGAGATTTCCCACGAGCGCGTTGAGGATGTTGCATCTGTGTTGAGCGTTGGGCAGAAAATCGAGGCAAAAATCATCAAGACTGAATGGAACGAGGAGCATCCTGACAGAAGCCGCGTGTCCGTTTCCACGAAAGAGCTGGAGACAGACCCTTGGGACAATGTTGCTTCCCAGTTCCCCGTGGGAACGAAAATCTCCGGCTCCATCGCACGGATTGCGCCCTTCGGTCTTTTCGTGAACATTGCAAAGGGCGTGGACGGGCTTGTGCACGTCTCGGCTCTTGACGGAATCACGTCAAACACCAACTTGAAGAAAATGTTCAAGGTGGGCGAGGCGTTCGATGTGGTGGTGGAGAAAATCGACGAGGATGAAAAGCGCATTTCCCTTCGTCCGGCAACGAGCGAGAAGCAGGACGATGATGCAAGCGAGTATCTTTCCCGCCAGAAGTCCGACGACGGCGACACGTACAATCCGTTCGCGGCACTGCTCAAAAAATAGGCGCGTCATCGGTGCGGCAAGGAGAGAATCATGACGGCTGATGTATACGCGCAGTATTTTTCGGCGGAATGTGTGTTTTCGGGCTTTCCGCGCCGTGCGGCCCTCGTCTCGCTCACTGTCGATTCCGAGGCGGGTAGCGTGCGCTACACTGTGAGCGCAACATTCTTCCCGCACAGGGACGAGGAGGATTTTGGGGTGAGCTACGACGCGTATGTTTCGCGTGTCGTGTACGAGGGCGCGGGAAGGCGGTCAAAAAAGCGGGAATCTGCTCTTTTGGAGACGGTTCGCGCCACTGTGGACGGGCTTTCCTCAAAGCTTTCCGCCACCGTGTTCTGGGACAAGCCCCTGCGGGAGGCGCGGCGGGGATAGCGGCAGGCTGCCGCTCTGCATTTTCCTAGTATTCGCGCTTTATGTCGGTGAGGCTGTATTCGGCCAGAAAATCCGAAAGCTCCCCGTCGTTCTTTATGAGGCGTTCCTCCTCAAAAATGCCTGTCTCATTGTCAATAAAGCCCGCCACCTGCTCGCCGGTGCAAATCGAGCAGCGGAGAACGGGCGTTTTCTTTTCCGCGTCGAACGAGCGGCGCGGTTTTTTCTTTAGCCGTGAAAAAAATCCTATGCCCATAATATCCAGTGTAGCACGCAATCAGGGCGTGCGCACGTTTTTCTTTGCGTCAAACAATGGAAATGCGCCCGCGCTCCACCGAAATCTGGGACGGAATCTCGTTTTGGAGCTGTTCCACATGGGAGATGATGCCCACCTTCTTGTTTGAAAGCTCTATTTTTTTCAAAATCGAGATGGCTGTCCTGAGCGCGTCCGAGTCCAATGTCCCGAATCCCTCGTCTATGAAAAGAGACTCCAGCTTGATTCCCCCGGAATGGCTTTCCACAACGTCCGTCATGGCGAGGGCAAGGCTGATGGAAGCCTGGAACGTCTCTCCGCCCGAGAGCGTGGCGGGATTCCTGTTCTGCCCGGTGGACGCGTCGTTTATGGCGATGTCAAGGCCGTGGTTTCCGCGGTTCGTGGTTTTTTCGATTGTGAACTGGTATCGCCCGCCTGAAAGCTCGTGTAGGCGGACGTTGGCGTAATCAACGACTTCCGAGAAGTGCATGGCAAGCACCCAGTCCGCAAACTGAATGTTCTTTGGGTTGTCCCCCGTCACGTCGGCGGCAAGGCGAAGCAGCGTCTCGCTTTCTCCCACGATTTTTTTCCGCTCGCTTTCAAGGGCCTCGTACTCCCTTATTTTGCTTTCGATTGTGGCAAGCACGCCCGATTCTTCCTGCGTCTTTCCCTGAAGCTCGCCGATTTTTTTGTTTCCGCCAAAAATATCATTCTCCAAGTCCCGCGCCCGTGCCTCAAGCTCTTCTATGCGGTCGTCCGCCTGTATGTGCGCCAGAAACTCCGTCTTGGACTTGACTTCCGTATTCCAGTCTTCAATATCGCGCTGGAGCGTGTTCTGCTCTGGCAGGGGGAGCATGAAGGATATGACCGCTTCCCGCGTCTTGAATTCTGATTTGCTGATTTTTTCTTCAAGCTGTCCGCTGATGTTTTTGAACGCTTCCTCCATGCCTGCCTTTGTTTCTTCAAGCTGCTTTTTTCGGCTTTTTGCGGCGGTAAGCGTGGTCTCCGCCTCCGCCACGTCCTTCTTGTATTCTTCCACCATGCGCGATTCCCTGCCGAATGTGGCGGAAAGGCTCATGATTTCTTCTTTGAGCGACTGGGCGGAATCACCTTCTGCAATCTGTTTTTCCTGCTCCGCCACGCTGCCTGAAAGCCGTGCCACGTCCGCAGAAAGGCGGCTGATTTCTTCCTGCTTGAAGGAAAGGGCATTTTTTTTCCGCGCGATTTTTTCCGCGTTTTGCTTTGCTTCTTCCAGTGCCGCCGCCGCAGATTTGTAAGATTCTCGCGCCTTTTCAAGCTCCTGCCCTGCGCTTTTTGCCTCCACGCACGAAAGGTCTTTTAGCCGCGCTTCCTTTTCTGCCAGCACTGCCTGAACGTGCGCATAGTCGTCCCGGCTTTTTTTCGCCGCTTCCTCCGCAAAACGGCAGTTTTCTTTCTGCGCCGCGATTTTGTCTGCAAGACTCACCGAATCGTCTTTTGCGGGGGCGGGATGGACGCAGGAGCCGCAGACCGGGCAGGGAAGCCCCTCCTGGAGTGTCCGTGCCACAACTGCCGCGCGGTGGTGCGCCTCAAACACTCGCTCGCTTTCCTCAAGCTCGGATAGGATTTTTTTTGTGGCTGAAAGATTTTTTTCCGCCGTGTCCATTTTTTCTTTGAGGGCATCATGCTTTGCCCTGGCGTTTTCGGTGTCGAGCCTGGCTTTTTCGTATTCGCCCGCCGTTTCCACCAGCTTTTCCGCCGCTTTTTCCTCGTCCGCCTTTTTGTGGGCGTGCTCGAACAGGGCTTGGACAATCCCCTGTATGCTGTCTTCGTGGTCTTGGGCTGAAAAATCGCTTCCAAGAATTGGTACGGCTTTTTCTGAAATTGCTTTTTCAAGCACGGCTATTTCCCCGCGTTTTTCTTCCATCTCCACTGCGGCTTTTGCAAGGCTTTCCTCGGCGCGGGCTTTTTTTGCCCTTGCCGACTGGATTTCTTCTATTACGTTGAGTTTCCTTTTCAGCTCGCCCAAAGTCTTTTCGTCTGATTTTGTCTTCTCTTCCAGCGTCGCCATTTCATCGTGTTTTTCTTCAAGGAATGAAAAATCGTCTGCCGCCTTTTGAGCCGCCTTTTGGGCGTTGATTGCAGAGCGGGTTATGTCGGCAAGCTGCTTTCCGCGGCTTTCTGTTTCGGACAAAAGCGGCGAAAACTCCTGCGCTTTCTTCGCTTTTTCAAGGCGGAGGAATTTTTCTTCAATCGATTTTGCATTTTTTCTTAGCGACTCAAGCTCTGCCTTCACCGCCTGTGCCTTTTGCGCCTCACGGATGCGGTTTTTTATCTCGTTCTGCTCTTCCGCCTGTTTCTGCGTCCTCTGCATGAGCGCGGACAATTCGCTGTTTAGGGAGATGATGGACGATTTCAGCTCCCCGCTTCGCGTCCGGAGGGAATCTATGCTTTCCTCGCTGTGGAAATCCGCCATCCGCCGCTCGATTGCCGAAAGATTCTCGCGGAGCGTCTTTGCCTGGGACGCGATTAGCTCCACCGTTTTCGTGATTTTTTCCACCGGGAAGATTTTTTTCAGCGTTTCTCCGCGTTCCGACGAGCTTTGCCTGAGGAATTTGGCGAATTCCCCTTGTGGAAGCACCACGATTTTGCTGAACTCGTCGAAGGGAAGTTTTATGATGCTCTTTTCGATTCTTGCATCGATTTCGCTGTTTTTTCCCGGGAACAAAATCCATTCGCCGTTCTTTTTCGATTCCAGCGTCACAATCGCATCTCGTGTGGATTCCTTGCCGTTGCGGTTCGTGTAAGTGGATGGAAGAGTCCGCACAATCCTGAAAACTGCGTCCCCCACGGAGAACGTGAAGGAGACCGATGACTCCTCGCTTTCCGGGACGAAGTGGGAGCGGAGGGCCTTCTTTGGAAGCGTCTGCCTTGCCCCGGTGTATTTTCCGTAGAGCGCGTAGCTTATGGCATCGAAAATCGTCGTTTTCCCGCTTCCCGTGTTTCCGCGCACGAGGAACATTGCGTCCAGATTCTCAAAATCGACCATCTCGTTTGCGAACGGCCCGAAATTGCGCAATGACAGTTCAATGGGTTTCATGATTCTTCATCCTCCTCGTTTTTTGCGCGGGAGAAAAAATCCCCGAACAACGCGCTTTCTTTTTGGGCGGTCTGTTCGTCCAGCGCGTCGGAGTGCATATCGCGCAGGAACGATTCAAACAGCGTCCGCTCCGAAATCGCCTCCCCTGAATGCACGAGCTTCCTCCGCACGCGGAAGTCCGCGTTCTGTTTCATGGAAATGGACTGCTCCCGGACAAAGGACAAGATGTGCGGAAATCGTTCTTTTAGCAGGAGTTTCGGGTTTTCATGAATCATTGTGTCTGTGCATCTGATTTCAACGAAATGCTCCTTGTATTTGTCGTAGGACTGATTTTGGAGAAAGTCGTCCATGGAGCCTGAGAGCCGCACGAGGGGGTGGGCTGTGGCAACGGGGATTTTTTCGATTTTGACTTTTCCGCTGCCGTCGATTGTCCCTGAGAGAAACTGCTTTTCCCCTGCGTCGTCGAAGGAGTAGGCGAGGGGGGAGCCTGAGTAGTACATCCTGTCGCCTTTGTCCAGCCGCTGGCACTTGTGGATGTGGCCGAGGGCCGTGTAGCAAAAATCCTTGAAAAGCGCGGGTGGAATTGAGTCGAGGGCGCCCACCTGTGCCGCCCCCTCGTCGTCGTCCGAGCCGAACACCGTTCCGTGGGCAAGGACGACGGGAAAAAAGCCACCGTGGTTTTTTGCGTGGCTTTCCGTTATGAGGGCGACTGCTTTTTGGAACAGCTCCTTTTGTGTGCGTGGAGGAGATGAAAAATCGTCTTCCGCTGGGAAGGAGCCTGGCACAAGGAACGGAATCTGGTAGACCGCCGCATTCTTCACGATGGTGGGCGTTTGGATGCGGTCTGTGGAGCATGATATGTGGATGTTGGATTTTTCCAGAAACTTTGCTGCGAATCCGAGACGCGCCGCGCTGTCATGGTTTCCGCTTGTGATAAAAATGTGCGCCTCCGGGAACTTCCTGTTCATGCAAATCAAAAAATCGTCCAGCAGGTTTATCGCGTCCGTGCTGGCAACGGCTTTGTCGTAGATGTCGCCCGAGACAAAGAGCGCGTCGTAAGGCTCGTTTTTTGCGCTTTCCCCGAAAATCTGGATGATTTGGTTCAGGAAGCCGCGTTGTTCGTCAAGGCGGGACACATCATATAGACTTTTCCCAAGATGCCAGTCGGCGGTGTGAAGAAATTTCATGCTGATATTGTAGACAAAAATCGCGTGTTTGGGCAAATGGGGAAGGCTGGGGTTTTGGGGCGGTCCAGACTGTTCCCCTTGCCCTAAAACCGGGACGACACAAAAACTTATTTTCGTAGAGCCGTTTTCCCTCTGACTGACAGCCGCGCCTATAAGTGATATAATGAACCTCGGTTTTAATGCAATCTTGCTTGTATTTTATTTTTAAGGAAGGAAAAAATGAAAATCGCGCTTGTCGGATATGGAAAAATGGGACACATGATAGAAAATGCCGCAA
>JAFPYB010000097.1 GCA_017412405.1 Treponema sp.
CGGGGCTTCCTCGCAGTTCGTGTTTACGGTCATCGGATTTTTCGGCGGATTTTCGACGGGCGCACAGGTGGTGATTTCGCAGTCTTTCGGCGCGAAAAATATTCCCCGTATGCAGAGTGCGATTCACACGGCGGTTTTGAGCGCAGTGATTATCAGTGTGTGCATGACCGTGGCAGGAATTCTGCTTTCTCCGCTCGTGCTCCGCTTGATTTCCGTTCCCGAAAGCGTTTTTGAGCTTGCGGATTCCTATCTTCGCATTTATTTCGGCGGAATCAGTTTTCTCATTCTCTACAACATTGGCTCGGGAATTTTGCGCGCGCTTGGAGACTCAAAGCGACCGCTCTATTTCCTTGTGTTTTCTTCGCTCGTGAACATCGCGCTTGATTTTCTGTTTGTCCTCGGTTTAAAATGGGGAATCAAGGGCGCGGCATGGGCAACCGTGATTTCCGAAGCGATTTCCGTTCTGCCGGTCTTTTTCGTTCTGATGAAAAGCGACGATGTGTTTACAGTGCGGCTCAAAAATCTGCGCATTGACCTTCCGATTCTCAAAGAAATTCTCCGCATCGGGCTACCGGGGGCGATTTCCTCTTCAATCACGGCGTTCTCAAACACTTTTATTCAAAAATATGTGAACGCGTTCACTTCCTCGTGCGCGGCGGGCTGGGCAGTGTTCGTGCGGCTCGACCAGTTCATGCAAATGCCGATGATGAGCATCGCGTTTACCTCAACCACTTTCGTAAGCCAGAATTTTGGCGCAGGAAAAATCACGAGAATCAAAAGCGGAATCAAATCCGCGCTCATCTTGAATCTTTCGATTGTCGGCTTTCTTTCGCTCGTGCTGTTCGCGTTCGCTCCGTCTTTGACTTCGATTTTTATCGACGACACTGATTCGATTCGCTACGGCTCGCTTTTTATCCGCTGTACGGCTCCGTTCTACCTTTTGTGCGCTGTGTGTATGCTTTTTTCGCAGGTTTTGCGGGGGCTTGGAGATTCACTTGTTCCGACGATTATCACTTTTTCGGGCTTTGTGCTTTTGCGGCAGACTTTTCTTTTTGTCGCCACGCGACTGACATCCAGCTTTTATGTGGTTTCGATAGCCTATCCCCTGGTGTGGATTTTTACCTCCACGGCCATGATAGGCTATTACAGATTTAAATTGAAAAAAACAGGTCTTAAAGCTTGATGATTTCGCTTCCCCTGTGGATTTCGGCGTTTGGATTTTCAAGTTCCAGAACTTCAAAAATGCCGTCGTCTGCCTTGTATATTTTCTGCAGCGTCGGTCGAAGCTCCAGATATTTTTTCTTCAGTTCGATGTCATTTGTCTGTTTTACTTTCCCCCAGACACGAATCCATGAACCGTCCTCGTAGCTTCCGACGAATTCAACCTTAGGATTTGCCGCAAGCTGCTTGAAGACAGCCTTTGTGTTACCTGTGACGAGATAGATTTTTCCGTCAATTTCCTCGATTGCACCGAACGGACGGACATGGGGTGTGTCGTTTTCAGATGTGGCAATATAAAAAACGCCAGCTTTTTTTACTTCATCTACTAATTTGCTCATAGAATGCTCCTCAATTTATTAAATTACCTATCAGTTTAGTATGTTTTTCAGGCTTGATAAAGATACTTGGCAATATTTTTTTTTGATAGCCTGTATAGAAATTTCGTATGCCTGAAAAAAGTGATGACATTGACAGTTTAGACGATTCCGACTAAAATTTTCCTAGCTTTATACTAGGTAATATAGGAATATATCATGGCATTTTCAGCAGGAATCTCACGCGACGGAGCGTGGGAGCTTCTCAAAAAGTACAACTCCGACCCGTTCCATTTGGAGCATGGCGAGATTGTCGAAAAGACGATGCGCTATTTCGCGCGGGAACTGGGCTACGGCGAGGACGAGGAATTTTGGGGAATCGTGGGGCTTCTGCACGACTTGGATTTTGAGCAGTGGCCCGAGCAGCACTGCATCAAGGAGCAGGAACTGATGAAAGAAGCGGGCTTGAGCGACGAGTTGATTCACGCCACGGCGAGCCACGGCTGGAGCATCACGGTTGACATAAAGCCCGAGCACGAGATGGAAAAAGTCCTCTATGCGGTGGACGAGCTTACGGGCTTAATCGGCGCGGTCGTGCTGATGAGGCCGAGCAAGAGCGTACAGGACTTGGAAGTGAAATCCGTGATGAAAAAATACAAGACACCCAAGTTCGCGGCGGGTTGCTCTCGCGAGGTGATTGAGCGGGGCGCGAATCTTCTCGGCTGGGAGCTGAACAATTTGATTTCCCGCACGATTTCAGCCCTCCGCACATTCCGCCCATAACGCAAGGAAAAAGCATGAAAAGCATATTGATAAAAGATACCACGAAAGAAGAGCGCGAGAAAATCGTTTCCGAATCGATGGGCTGCGGAAGCGACTGCTCCATGTGCTGCGCCTGCGGCTCAATGGAAATCGATTACCAAGCGTACATTGACGGAAAAAAGGAAATCGCCGAGCTGAATGCAGCCTACCGTCCAAACGTGATGATTGGGCATTGATAAAATCGGTGAAACCGAAAATCGGAGGAACGTCATGCAAAAAATTCGACACGCACATCTTGGCGATGTGGAAAAACTGAACGAACTCGAATCGCTGTGCTTCCCCGCTGCGGAAGCGGCGAGCCGAGAATCCCTTGAAAAGCGCGTGAAAGCTTTCCCGAATCACTTCTGGCTTTTGTTCGACTGCGACGAAAACGGCACGGAAAAGGAACTCGTTTCGTTCATCAACGGTCTTGTAACGAACCAAAAAGACCTGACCGACGAGATGTACGACAATCCTTCGCTTCATGACGAAAACGGCGACTGGCAGATGATTTTCGGCGTGGACACCGCTCCCGCTTTCCAGCACAAGGGATTCGCCTCACGCGTCATGGAGCGCGTCATCGCCGACACGAAGCGCGACGGTCGCAAGGGAATCGTCCTCACCTGCAAGGAAAAACTCCGCACATTCTACGAGAAATTCGGCTTTAAAAGCGAGGGCGTTTCCGACTCAACGCACGGCGGGGTGGTGTGGCTTCAGATGAGGATTTCGTTTTAAAATCGTGCGGTAAAAATAGCAAAAATCTCGTGAATAGTGTATAATCACAGTATGGAAGAGCGATTTTTGCCGATTGGCATTCAGGATTTTGAAAAACTCAGGGAAAGCGGCTGTATCTATGTTGACAAGACAGCCTTCGTCTACCGCCTTGCCCGCGAAAGAACGCCGTATTTTCTGAGCCGTCCACGCCGATTCGGAAAAAGCCTTTTGCTCTCCACAATGGAATATTATTTTCTCGGCAGAAAAGATTTGTTCCACGGGCTTGAAATCGAGCATCTTGAAAAGGACTGGGTGGAATATCCTATCTTGAAAATCAGTTTTGGCGCGGACAACTATCCTGACTTGGAAAGCCTGAAATCCGCGCTCAATCTCATGCTTGCAAAATACGAGAAACTTTATAATATCGTTATTGAAGACAGGCGTTCTGCCCCACGACTCAACAATATAATCACAACCGCCTACGAGCAGACGGGCAGGCAGGTCGTCATCCTAATCGACGAATACGACAAGCCGATTTTGGACGCGCTCTACACCGAATACGAGGAGCAGAACCGTCAGGAACTCCGCAGTTTTTACAGCCCGCTCAAAGACTTGGACAAATACATCCGCTTTCTCTTTATCACGGGAATCACGAAAGTGAGCCATGTCAACATTTTCAGCGGATTGAATCAACTTGACGACATAAGTTTAACGAAGGACTATGCACCCATCTGCGGCGTAACCGAAAGCGAGTTGGAAAAATATTTTGCTCCGGAGATTGAGCTTCTCGCAAAAGAACAGGAAATGACCGTCACCGAAACGAAAGCGAAACTCGCCCAAATGTACGACGGCTATCATTTCACGCACAATGTCGAAGGGGTGTACAATCCATTTTGTCTTCTTAAATGCCTAAAATACAAGGATTTCGGCTCGTATTGGTTTGAGAGCGGCACTCCCTCTTTCCTCGTGAAGACTTTGCAGAATCAGCCGCTGGAGCTTGCGAAAATCGTAAACGGCAGAAAGGCAAAGGAAGACCAGTTCAAGAACTACGACCCCGACACCAAAAATATGCTCCCTGTGATTTATCAGAGCGGCTATCTTACCATCAAAGATTTTCAAAAAGAAAAACGGCTCTACACGCTTGATTTCCCGAACCGAGAAATCGAGGAGGGCTTTTTGAATGTCATCCTCAAAAAATTCGTGACGCCCCCTGATGACGACCTTGGGATTTCAATCGACAACCTGTGCGATGCGCTTGATGAGCAAGACATCGACAAGGCTCTTTCCATCATAAAAGCCGCAATCGCCGATTTGCCAACCATCGTCAAAAAGGATATGTGCGAAAACTACTACGAGTCCGTCACGCACCTCATGTTCCGAATGACGGGCTACCGCGTTTTGAGCGAACTTCAATCCGTGGCAGGCAGAAGCGATGTCGTCGTCGCAACGAAAACCGCCGTGTTCATCTTTGAGCTGAAAATGGACAAAGGACGCGCATTTGAGGAAGTCGCCGCCGAAGCCCTCACCCAAATCAGCGCGAACGGCTACGCTGACCGATTCGCCGTGAATGGAAAAACCATGCACAAAGTGGGCGTGGTCTTCTCCAGCGAAGGCAAGGGAATGCTCGGCTGGAAATGCGAATAAAAATCAGCCCATCCCCAAAAAACAAAAAAAGCACTGAGCTAAGGAGAATTGTACTCAGTGCTTGATGCAATTGCAAAGTGGCATTCCCGGAAAGGCTTATTTTTCGGGATGCCAAAAGTGTGAACGCGCATTTACATCCCGTATTGTTTTACTGCATTTTTCTCTCCATGACCAATGCTTTTTTTTTATACCTCCAATAGAAAAAGCATATACATATTTTTTTTTCGATACCACCAATAAAAAAAATGTATTGGAACAGTTTCTAAAAAACCTATATAACATATCGTATTAGTAGGAAAAATAGGGGGTATCATATGAAACAGTCTATTAAAAAAGTGAAAGAAAAATTGCGCCTGGCTCTTGACGACATGGCGCGGGCGTTTTCGTACTGCCGTTATCCGACCGAGCTGGTTGGCAACGGGATTCTTCCCGTTCAGTTCGTGCTATAAGGCGGATGGAGGCGTGTATGGCGGAAAAACAAGGGAATGAAAATCCGAAGCCGATTATCGAAATCCGAAACCTTTCGTTGACGTACGAATCTGAATCTGAGGGAACCGGGTATGAGGCTCTGAAAAACATAAACCTGACAATCAACAAAGGCGAGTTCGTCTGTATTGTCGGTTCGTCGGGCTGCGGGAAAAGCACGCTCCTTTCCGTTTTGGAGGGGCTTCAAAAGCCCAGCTCGGGAAGCGTGAGAATCAACGGGACGGAGGTTTTTTGTCCAGGCGTGGAACGTGCTGTCGTGTTCCAGAACTATTCGCTTTTTCCTTGGATGAGCGCACTGAAAAACGTGTCCTTCGCCGTGTACGAGACTCACAAGAAAAGGCGGAGAGTTACCAAGAAGGAAGCGGAGGAAATTGCCCGCACGGTCTTGAAGAAGGTGAGCTTGACCGGCTACGAGGAGAAATTGCCGGGGGAGCTTTCAGGCGGAATGCAGCAGCGCGTCGCCATTGCGAGGGCGATTGCCTGCAACCCTGAAATCCTTCTCATGGACGAGCCTTTCGGCGCCCTGGACGCAAAAATCCGCGAGAGTCTCCAGAGCCTTTTGCTCCAGCTTTGGCATGAGGAGGAGAGCCGAAAGACAATCATCTTTGTGACCCATGATTTGAATGAAGCCGCGCTCCTTGCGGACAGGATAGTGTTCATGGTGCCACAGCGGGTGTATGCCGTCATCGAGAACACTCTGCCGCGCCCGCGGAACCAAATACAGGAAAGCGATGAATACAAGAAGTTGTATCAGGAGCTTGTCACCTATTTTTACAACGAAACGCCCTCTCTGGTGGGGGAGGATGGAGGTAACATATGATATGCGGATTGAAAAAAATCGTCTCCGTGCCGCATCTTTTGCTTGTCTTGATTTTTCTGGGCTTTCTGCTTCCCAGCCGGTATGCGCTTCAAATGCGAATCGGATTGAAGAATCCTTTACCTTTTGCAA
>JAFPYB010000098.1 GCA_017412405.1 Treponema sp.
TTGAAATCGTCAATATCCATGAGATACAGGCTGAATTTTGCATTGGCTTCCAGCAGCCGGCTGATTTCTGTAACGGCGGAGAACCTGTTTGGAATCTCGGTGAGAAAATCGTTTTCGCTCATGATTTTCATTCTTTTTGCTGATTCTTTGAGCATCCTGTTTTTTCGGGCAATGGCGATGTTCCGCATACGCACTACGTTCTGGGCTTTTTTTGCGTACAGGTAGCCAACAATGATTGCCGCAGCGACGAGCATCAGCGCAATGGCGAAAAAGACGGCGGCAATGGAGAGGTTTTTGCGGCCTGAATCCCCGCCATTAGATTCATTCACGAACACGGTGCTTTTGGGAAGAAGCCGTTTTTTTATGCCGAACTTTTTCATGAGCTGCGTGTCGATATAATACGTTCCGCCTATTGGCTCACTCTGGAGAATATGGGAGATGTTCGCCTTTTGGGAGATAACATCCGTCATTATTTGCGCGGCTTGTATGCCCGCCGATTTCAGGTCGTAGATTTTTCCGCCGAACACACCCATGCCCATGCCACCGACTTTCGTTCTGTAGACCGGCACGGCGACCGACTTGGTGATGAGCGCGAGGGATTCTGTCAGGGAGTAATGCTGGCCGTCCATATCGCTCAGGAACGACATGAAAATCAGTATGGTGTGGTCATCGATTGCGCCAAGACTTTCAGTTATTTGGGCGCGGCTTTTTTCGTCCGTGTTGATGGTGAAAAATTCTTTGTCAGGAAAATTGCGCTTTTCCGCAAAAAACTGCTTTTGGTTGCCTTTTCCTGTGAGCGAGTTGTCAACGATGGCGCATATTTTTGTTGCCGCTGGATTTACTTTCAGCGCAAGTTGAATCGTATCGGTCAAGAACAGCTTTTGGGCAACTCCAGCCATGTTCGGGTTTTGGCTTGCCCGCTCCGCCGCCGCCAAATCCTCCGTGGCAAAGAACACAATCGGCATGTTCGGAAAAAGCTCGCTCTGGTACTCCTGGACGAACATCAGCGCAGCATCATCCCCGGCAATGATTCCGTCGTATTTTTTGTAGCTGTTGAGCTTGTAGGTGATTGCATTGTAAAAATGGCGGAAATTTTCCGGGTCGTTGTATTTTTCTGTGTCCATGTACACGATGTCGAAATTGACGTTGTTGTGGTCAAAAATCTCGGCAAGCCCTGTGGTTTCGTAGAACAGCGCGGGGTGGGTGGGACTATATGAGCTTATGAACAGCACGTTCTTGTCGTCGAAGGAGATGTCGGAAAGTGGCGGCTCGTATGAATTCGGTGTCTTTTTGAAGCTGGCGTAGACGAAATTGAGGGATTCCAGCAGGAATGCGAGTGCGAGAACAATCAGGATAATGGTTGCTATAGAATTTTTTTTGATTTGAGACATATCCCCTCCCCGGCGGTGTGTTAAAAAACACTTTTTTAGTATAACACATATTATTTGAATATGGCATTTTTTTTTGTATTTTGAAGGAGATTGTCAGAGGGCAGGCTGGCCAAAGAGCCGAGTCTTTGCAAGGCACTGCCGCGTTTTGGCGGGTTGTTGTCACATAGAGCTGAACTAAGCGTAGTCGAGATGCCTTTCCGACTCCTCGGCTACGCTTGGAGCGACAGCTTGCTTGGGAAGGTTTTACCCCGACCAAGCTCCACCTAAATTTCGATTTCGCCCTCGTAACATACGCTCGTTGTGCCCGTGAGGTACACTGAGTCTCCCGTGTACTTGACGATGAGGGAGCCACCGCGCACCTTGACGGTGATGTTCTCGCCCATTGGGCAGAAGCCGTTCAGGACAGCCGCAATCGCCGCCGCGCACGCGCCCGTACCGCAGGCGAGGGTCTCTTCGTTTCCGCGCTCCCAGCAGCGCATTTTCAGCTCGTTCTTGCTTACTACGCGCACGAACTCAACGTTCGTTCTTTTTGGGAACATTTTGTGATTCTCGATTGTAGGACCTTCCTGGGTGACCGGCTCCTTGTCCACGAACTTGGAGAATATGACGCAGTGCGGGTTGCCCACGCCCACGCAAGTGATTTTGTACTCCTTGTCGCCAACTTTGAGCGGCTGGTTGATGACAGCCTCTTTTGGCAGCTTGGGGTTGTCCAAATTCACTGGAACGCTCTTGAGCTTTGTTGGAATGTTCCGTGCCTTGAACTTTGGCGTTCCCATGTCTACGGTGACGGAGTTCACCTTGCCGTTGAGCTTGTAAAGCGTGAGCGCCTTGATTCCGGCCTCGGTCTCAACGTAGCATGTTGCAATCGGCTCGTCCTTCTTGCCGTGCTTTCCATCGTCCTGAACGCCGCCTATGTTCCTGTCGTACACATATTTTCCCACCGCACGGATTGCGTTTCCTGCCACGCGGCTTTCCGTTCCATCCATGTTGAAGAACCGCATCGCAACATCGGCTTTTGTTGATTTTTCGATGAGCACGAGAGAATCCGCACCGATTCCGCTCCGTCTGTCGCACAGGCGCACCGCAAGTCCGCCAGGATTCTTGACTTCCTGCTCCCGCGCGTCGATGACGATGAAATCGTTCCCCGTGGACTGCATCTTGGTGAACGTGATTTTTTCTTTTGTCTCGCGCAGGCGGTTGATGTCAACAAGCTCCACGTTCTCTGCTGAGTAGTGGGATTTGAGACAATCGGCAATTGCATTCGCCGTGTCGATTGCCGTGAGACACGGAATGTCCTTTTCCACGGCGTGTCGGCGGATTTTTACCGAGTCGGCGCGGGGATTTCGTCCCTTTGCGCTGGTGGAGATGATGTAATCGATTTTGCCTGAATCAAGAAGCGTGATTACGTTGTCGTTGGGGTTCTCCTTGATTTTGTTCACCACCTGCACGTTCATGCCGAAATCCGAGATGACCTTTGCAGTTCCTTCCGTGGCGTAGAGCTTGAAGCCCATGTCGTAGAACTTGCGCGCCAAATCTGGTATTTCGTAGTGGTCTGTGGTGCGAATCGTGAAGAGGATGCCACCGCTGCGCTTCATCGTGTAGCCTGCCGCCACGAGTCCCTTGAAGATTGCTTCTTCCCGTGTTGCCGCAATGCCAAGAACTTCGCCCGTGGACTTCATTTCAGGTCCCAAGTGCGTGTCAACGTCCATGAGCTTTTCAAAGCTGAACACCGGCACTTTTACCGCAAAGTACGGCGGAATACGGTACAAGCCCGTTCCATAGCCCATGTCGCGGATTTTTTCTCCCAGCATGGCGCGAACTGCAAGCTCCACCATCGGAACTCCCGTCACCTTGGAGATGTACGGAACCGTGCGGCTTGAACGCGGGTTTACTTCGATTATGTACAAATCGTTGTTGTAGATGAGGTACTGGATGTTCACCAAGCCCTTTGTTCCAAGCTGAATTGCAAGGTCGTGGCTTTGTTTGATGATTTTTTGCCGCAGGACATCGTTCAGGTTCCAGCTGGGGTACACGGCTATCGAGTCTCCTGAGTGGATGCCCGTGCGCTCAATGTGTTCCATGATTCCAGGAATGAGAACGTCCTCGCCGTCGCAGATGCCGTCAACCTCAAGCTCAATGCCCATCATGTACTGGTCGATGAGAACCGGGTTTTCTATTCCTTGTGCAAGGATGATTTTCATGTATTCGCGCACATCGTCATCGTTGAACGCCACAATCATGTTCTGGCCGCCAAGGACGTAGCTGGGGCGCAGAAGAACTGGATAGCCCAGTTTTTCCGTGGCTTTGAGGGCTTCTTCCTCGGTGAACACGGTGAGTCCCCTGGGGCGGTTGATGTGTAGCTGCTCGCACAACTCGTCGAACCGCTCGCGGTCTTCGGCAAGGTCGATTGCGTCCGCGCTCGTTCCTAAGATTCGGATTCCCTGTCCGTCCAGGAAGTTCGCGAGCTTGATTGCCGTTCCGCCGCCGAACGCCACCACAACGCCAATGGGCTTTTCCGTCTCAATGACGCTCATCACGTCCTCGGGCGTGAGCGGCTCAAAATAGAGGCGGTCGCTTGTGTCAAAGTCCGTGGAGACCGTCTCCGGGTTGTTGTTTATTGTTACCACGTCGTAGCCGAGCTTTTTCAGCGCCCACACGCACTGGACGCTTGCGTAGTCGAACTCAATTCCCTGACCGATTCTGATTGGACCTGAACCCAAGACGATGATAGTTCCTTTCTTGGATTTTTTTCCGTTCTGCTCGCGTTCCTTCAAGAAATGCTCAGCCTCGTTCTCGTCCTTGTAGCCCGCGTAGAAATACGGCGTTTCCGCCTTGAACTCGCCTGCGCAGGTGTCAACCATCTTGTAGGATGCCGGGAGGCGCGCCGTCTTTCCTTCCCCACGGAGCTTCTTTGCCTCTGCTGCTTCTGTGGCTTTCCCGCCAGCGCCTACAATCTTTACGCCGGAAAGCTCTTCAAGCACCTTGTCTGGATAGCCGAATTTTTTGGCCTCCTTGTACAGCTCAAAGGGAATCTCTGTCTTTGCACATGATTTTATCTCGGAGAATTTTGCTTCCATGTCCGCAAGATTCTTCAAATGAGCCAAGAACCAGAGGTCGATTTTTGTGATTTGATTGATTTCTTCAATTGTGAGGATATGACGCTTAATCGCCTGGAAAATGGCGAATATGCGCTGGTCCGTACATTCCCCCACGCGCCGCTTTATGTCCTCGTCGCTTTCTTCCGCGAACGCAGGCAGGTTCAGGCTTGAAACTCCAATTTCTGCGCCGCGGGCCGCCTTCATGATTGCAGTCTCAAAGTTGTGTCCGATTGCCATGACTTCGCCCGTCGCCTTCATCTGCGTGCCGAGTTTTCTTGACGCGTACACGAACTTGTCGAACGGGAATTTCGGGAACTTGACGACGACATAATCCAATACCGGCTCAAAGCACGCCGCCGTGCGCTTTGTGACAAAGTTCGGGATTTCGTCCAGATTGTAGCCTATGGCGATGAGTGCCGCGACTTTTGCGATGGGATAGCCCGTTGCCTTTGACGCGAGGGCCGATGAGCGGGAAACGCGGGGGTTTACTTCGATTACCGCGTACTCAAAGCTGTCCGGCTTGAGGGCGAACTGGCAGTTGCAGCCGCCTTCCATGTCAAGAGATGAGATGATGTTGAGGGCCGCCGAGCGGAGCATCTGGTATTCCTTGTCGGAAAGCGTGACTGTCGGTGCGATGACGATTGAATCTCCAGTATGAACGCCCACCGGATCGAAGTTTTCCATTGAGCAGACCGTGAGGACGTTCCCGGAGTGGTCGCGCATGACTTCAAACTCAATTTCTTTCCAGCCCGAAATGCACTTTTCCACGAGAATCTGATGGATTGGCGAGCGGTGAAGACCGTTGTGGGCAATCTCGTCGAATTCCTCCCGATTGTTCGCAATGCCGCCGCCGGTTCCGCCCAGTGTGAACGCCGGACGGATGATTGCCGGATAGCCGATTACGTTCTCAGCAAAATCCAGCGCGTCCTCGTAAGTTGTGACGACTTTGGACGGAATGCAAGGTTCGCCGATGGACTCCATTGTGTCCTTGAACATCTGGCGGTCTTCCGCCTTGTCGATTGTCTCTGGTTTTGCGCCCAAGAGTCGCACGTTGTGGCTTTCCAAAAAGCCCGATTTTGCAAGCTCCATGCAGAGCGTAAGACCGGTCTGACCGCCCAGGGACGACAGAATTGAGTCCGGTTTTTCTTTTTCGATGATTCGCTGGATTGTCTCCGGAATGAGCGGTTCAATGTATATGTGATCCGCCATGTTGTGGTCTGTCATGAGTGTAGCCGGGTTCGAGTTGACGAGCACGACTTCAAGACCTTGTTCTTTGAGTGCTTTGCAGGCTTGGCTTCCCGCATAGTCGAATTCCGCCGCTTGACCGATGATGATTGGGCCAGAACCGATGACCATTACTTTGTGGATGTTTTTGTTAAGTGGCATGTATGTATAACTCCCAAAAAAAAACTGAATTCCTCAATAAAGAATTCAGTTTGAAAATTCAAAAATAAAAATAGTATGAGAACAAAGAGTATTGGTGTTTTTTATACAATTTGATTTTTTCATACTTCACTTTCCTAAGGGGATATATTTGGGAAACATAAGTTTCCAAACAGTTCCATTATACAAAAAAAACGCATATTGTGGTAGAGATTTTAGTGATTTGTTTGTCATTTCTGCACGTTTGGGCGTTGTGCAAAAAAAAGGCACCGGATTTCGGTGCCATCTAGCTGCGCGCCCAGAAAACCAAGATGGTGTGGGTGGCATTCTATGTAAGGTACAGCTCACAGCTGCCAGATATAGTCGTTGTTACAAAAGCACACGTATTCATGCCTCGTCAGGTCTGCTGATTTTGTCGGAAATTGCATAATGCCTCCTTTCATTGGGTTGGTGTAAGTCCTCATCTCTTTCCTAACCATAATTTAAATATACCACACATTTTGGATAATGCAAGAAAAAAATGCAAAAAATTTGGGTTGTGTTAAAGAAAGTATGCTTGTAAAAAGAATTGTCATGCTGAACTCGTTTCAGCATCTCGTCCAATGTGCTTTTTTGCCCTAGAATGAGATTCCGAATCAAGTTCGGAATGACAGACTTATAACATCAGCATACCTTTTGAAACACATTCAAAATTTGATTTTTTTTTGTGGGCAAAGTAAGCTGGAAAAAAAAAGAGCTTGAGAAT
Source organism: Treponema sp. (assembly GCA_017412405.1). Lineage (GTDB taxonomy): Bacteria > Spirochaetota > Spirochaetia > Treponematales > Treponemataceae > Treponema_D. The sequence continues at coordinate 6,618 of JAFPYB010000098.1, forward strand.
CCTATAGCACACACAAGGTCTTCATACCGTTGCTACTTCCGTCCTGGCGGAGTTTTGAAGGATGTGTTGTATAGTTCTCAAGCTCAAAATCGGAAAGAGGGGGATTCGAACCCCCGGTACCTTTTGGGTACGCACGCCTTCCAAGCGTGTACCTTAAACCACTCGGACATCTTTCCTAAAATGTGCAACAAACATAAAATTGTAGATAAAAAAAGTCTGTTCGTTGAAACAGACTTTCAATAGTGAGACTGACACGATTCGAACGTGCGACCTCTTCCTCCGCAGGGAAGCGCTCTAATCCAGCTGAGCTACAATCTCATAAA
>JAFPYB010000099.1 GCA_017412405.1 Treponema sp.
AAACAGCCGTTGGCTTGGTGGAATGCTCACAAACTTCACCACAATCAAAAAATAACTTCAGAGACTTAAGAAAATCGAAAAAATGGAAGTCGATGGAACTTTCGCAAATCTCACAAAGAAAGAAGTTTCTGGACTCCAGAAGGAACGCGCAAAGCTTGAGAAGAACCTCGGCGGAATCAAAGAGATGAAGGAGCTTCCTGGAATCATCTTCATCATTGACACCCACAAAGAGCAGATTGCCGTTGCAGAAGCTCACCGCATGGGAATTCCGGTCATCGCAGTTGTTGACACAAACTGCAATCCTGAGGGAATCGACTATCCTATCCCGGGAAACGACGACGCAATCCGCGCAATCAGCTTGTTCACTTCAATCATCGCAAACGCTGTCGTTGAAGCTGACAACGAGCAGGGACTCAAAATCATCGAGAGCCTGAATGACGACGACGATGTTTCAACAGATGCTTCCACACGCAAAGATGACGAAGAAATCGTTGATTATTCAAACTACGAGCCTACAGAAGCAAAAGAAGAAGACACTGCTGCGGCAGAAGTAGATCTCGAAGAGAAATTCACAAAATAAAACTTGGAGTTGACAATGGCTGGATTTAAAGCTGCTGACGTAAAAGCGCTTCATGACAAAACCGGCGCGGGAATGCTTGATTGCAAAAAAGCACTCACAGACGCGAACGGCGACATTGCTGAAGCTGAGAAAATTTTGAAGGAAAAAGGTCTCGCTGCTGTTGCAAAACGTGCAGAGCGTGCAACGAGCGAAGGAAGAATCTTTGTTCGCCAGGTTGGCAACAAAATCGCCATCGCAGAGCTTACATGCGAAACAGACTTTGTTGCGAAGAATTCTGACTTCATCGCAACCGGAGACAAAATCCTTGACTTGATTTTTGAGAAAGGATACACAAAGGTCGAGAAAGAGCTTGAGGACATCGTTGTCGAGGCGGCCGGCACAAAGCTCCGCGAGAACATGACACTTAGGAAGGTCGATGTAGTGGAAGTTCCGGCTGGGGCCGCATCGGCATATTACGTCCACTCGGATTTCAAGACGGCCGCAATCGTTGTTGTGGGCGGTTCTGATTCCGATGACGTGAAAACGTTCGCAAAGGACTGCTGCTTGCATTTGGCAGCGTTCACACCGGCATACATCAAGAAAGAGGATGTGCCTGAAACATATGTCAACGAGCAGAAGGAAATCTTCCAGGCTCAGATGGCAGCCGACGAGAAAATGGCTTCAAAACCAGAGAACGTGAAAGCTGGTATCCTTCAGGGAAAAATCAACAAGCATTTGGCTGAAATCTGCTTTGTTGACCAGGCGTTCGTAAAAGACGACAAAGTGACTGTTGCAAAGAAACTGGATGAAGTTTCAAAAGCAGCAGGAGCTAAACTCTCTTTTGAGAAAATCGTTCTTTACGTTCTTGGTAAATAACTTTGCCTAAAAAAACGGTCAGAGTTAATCTGGCCGTTTTTTTATAAATTTGTAAATTCAGGAGATAAAAAATGGCTTTTGATGCTACTTCTAAAATGGAGAAAACGCTTTCATCACTCAAAGATGAATTCAACACAATTCGCACCGGTCGCGCATCTGCGGCAATTTTCGACAAAGTGCGAGTTGATTATTATGGAAACAAATCACCATTGAATCAGGTTGCCCAGATTTCAATTCCTGAAGCACGCACCGTTTTGATTTCGCCCTTCGACAAATCGCTTATTTCTGAAATCGAAAAGGCCATTCAGGTTGCGGACTTGGGACTCAATCCGTCAAACGATGGAAAAGTCATCAGAATCGCCATCCCTGCCCTCACAGCCGACAGAAGAAAAGAGCTGGTGAAGCAGGCAAAGAACACTGCTGAAAATTACAGAACAACTATCAGAAATATTCGCCGCGACGGAAACGACGATTTGAAAAAGCAGCAGAAGGCCGGAGAATTGACGGAAGACCAGCTAAAGAAGGAGACTGACGAGCTCCAGAAGCTCACCGACAAATATATTGCTGAAATAAACAAAGTATACGAAGCCAAAGAAAAAGAAATCTTGGCGTAATATTTTATGGCAGAAAAAGAGATTAACCCCAGTGCCATTCCCGTCCACGTTGGAATCATCATGGACGGAAACGGCCGCTGGGCAAAAAAGAGGGGTTTGCCGAGGAGCGCGGGTCACAAAGAGGGACTCACAGCCGCAAAAAACATTGTGGCAGCGGCAAGCTCGCTTGGAATCAAGTACATAACATTATATACATTCTCAACCGAAAACTGGAAACGTACCCAAGAAGAAGTCGGTTATCTCATGGGGCTGGTAAAGCTTCATCTTCGGGCTGAATTTGATTTTTACAAGAAGAACGGAATAAAAATCGATTACGTCGGGGACTTGGACGGGCTTCCCGCCGACGTAAAAAACGAAATCTTGAATGCGAAGAAAGACACCAAGGATTTCACGGGAACAACCTGCGTCCTTGCCATAAACTACGGTGCCAGGGACGAAGTTACCCGCGGAATCAGGAAAATAATCGACTCGGGGATGAGCGCGGACATGGTGACGGAGGAAACAGTCACGCAATCGCTTGATATGCCGCATCTCCCCGATGTTGACCTGCTTATACGGACAGGCGGGGAAAAACGGCTAAGCAATTTTCTCTTGTGGCAATGCGCATATGCCGAATTCATTTTCAGCGACACGTTGTGGCCTGAATATACAAAAGAAGAATTCTTGAATGATATTTTGCAGTTTCAGAATCGGAACAGGCGCTTCGGTGCAGTTCCAGACGATGAAAACACAAATAAATAAAATAGGAACATATATGAATAACAAAATTGTTCAGCGGCTTCTGATTTTTTTCATTGGGCTACCGGCTATCATTGGGCTTGTATATTTCAACCAGCTCAACCATGCCGCGCTCCATGTCATTATTGTGTTCATGTCGTTCATGGGCGCAAATGAGCTTTACACGCTCCTTTCAAAAAAATTCAAGCTGCAACCAAAGCCGCTCGTTTTGGCGATGAACATGATTCCCCCAGTCTTTTCCGCCGTGTGCGCAATTTTGAACATCAACACGATGTTCGGTGATTTCAATGGAATCGATTTTTCATTTTTGGCTGCCATCATGGTCTGCATGGCATATGAAGTTCTCGCCATGAAGACATTTGAGAACGCGCTCAGCCACATCCTCACATCGGTTTTCATCGTCTTGTACACAGGATTTTTCATCACGTTCCTTTCACGGATGACCGTATACAACCACTCCCGCGAATATATCTCCATTTTTCTGCTCATGGTCTTTCTCTGTGATTCCGCGGCGTGGTTCTTCGGGAATTTGTTCGGAAAAAACAACAAAGGTTTCATCAAGGCAAGTCCGAACAAGAGCATCGCCGGATTCTGCGGCGGAATTCTTGGCTCAATCGTGAGCGGAATCATCGGCTGGAAATTCTGCCCACAGGCATTCTCCGCGCCTCTGGGATACATCATCATTTTTGGTTTTGCAATTTCAATTTTTTCTATTCTCGGGGATTTGTTTGAATCGGTCATAAAGCGGTCGGTTGACACAAAGGATTCGGGAACATTGATTCCTGGGCGAGGCGGCGTATTGGATTCAATCGATTCAATCGTGTTTGCCGTTCCCATGTTTTATCTGGGAATCAATTTTCTTTTCATCACCCCGGTTGCAATGTAGAGTGCGATGAAAAAAATTCTTGTCTTGGGGGCAACAGGCTCCATCGGAAAAAGTTCGCTTGAAATTGCGCGGCACGAGAAAGACCGTTTTTCGGTATGCGGGGCGTGCGCTTTTTCAAACAGAGCAGAGCTTGAATCAATCGGAAACGAATTCTCGTGCCCAACGGCTCTTGTAAAAGAAGAAGGCACGGACAGCATAAAGCGTCTCATCGAGACTACAAAGCCTGATATCGTTGTAAATGGTGTGGCGGGAAGCGCGGGGCTTTTGCCGAGCATCTTCACGCTTGAGGCCGGAATCGATTTGGCATTGGCGAACAAGGAAAGTGTGGTCATGGCGTGGCAGATTATTTCTGGTCTTGCCAAAAAGCACGGTGCGCACATTCTGCCCGTCGATTCTGAACACTCCGCGATTTTTACGCTCATACAAACGTTCAAGAAGGAAAATCTCGACAAAATCATACTGACGGCAAGCGGAGGCCCGTTCAGGACGCTCGGCTCCGACAAGCTAAGCCAAGTGACCGTCCAAGACGCGCTCAAGCATCCCACATGGAACATGGGGAAAAAGATAACGATTGATTCTGCCACGCTGGGAAACAAGGGGCTTGAAGTTATCGAAGCATGCAGACTGTTCGACACGAATCCAAGTGATGTGAACGTTGTTGTTCACCCGCAAAGCGTTGTCCACTCGCTCATCAGAACAAAAGACGGAATCGTGTACGCCCAGCTTTCTGAGCCTGACATGAAGCACCCCATACTGCAGGCCCTGGAATGGCCGAGCATAACAACTAATTTCATGCGCCCTTTCGATTTGACGGACGAGATTTTCCTCGGAAAAGACGGAAAGCGCACGCTCACATTTGAGAAGCCGCGCACCAGCGATTTTCCCATGCTTCCTCTGGCTTTTCAAGCCGCAGAGAAAAGCAAGAGCTACACAATCGCATACAATGCGGCGAACGAAATTGCAGTGCAGGCATTCATAGACGGCTCTCTTTCATTTCCGGGTATTTCCCAGGTTGTCGCAAAAACCCTCGCCCATGACTGGTCAAACGAAATCCGTGACGTGAAAGACGTGTTTGAGGCCGATGAAAGTGCAAGGGCTGTCGCACGAAAAATTTTGTTGTAAAATAACAATGTTTTGCTTATAATGAAAGGAACGTACTGGAGAAGAATATGAAAGTTCACAATATAATGGAAGAAATTGTTTGTCAGCATATAAACGCAATTTATGACTTACTAGCGGAAACCAATTCTTCTTGGTTGACTTGTGACTGTGAGAATTGCCGTTTTGATGCAACAAGCTATGTGCTGAACAGAATTCCACCAAAATATGTTGTCTCAGGACGGGGGGTCACGCACAGTATCAGTCTAATTGAAAATGATTTTCAATTGAAAGCGGACATAGACGCGCTCTGCAACGAAGGAATCAGGCTCATCAGCTCAACAAAGAGACCGTTTCATTCGCTTCCGAGAAAGGACTGCGAAGTGGCCACGCCAAAGATTCCAGTATTCAACTTTCCAACGCTCACCGGTGTCATTCTCGACGGCATGACGTTTGAGCCGATTGTCGGAGCGAAAGTCCTGCTCAAATGCGACGGAGTTGAAGCAGAAATGGTTGACAAAACGTGGGCAAACCCTGCAAAAACATACCAGTCCACAAAAGGCACATACTCATTTTGGATGAGGCCTGTTCCTGCAGAACGGGAGGGAATCAGCAAGAAAGTCAATTTCAACATTGAGGTTTCGGCGCAGGATTACGACCCCATCATCTACTCCCTTGAGGTTCCACTGGTGAGCGAGGCTTCTGTAAAAACAGAACTTGATTCAACCTATGCGCTGAAAGTCAGGGACTTGTTCATGTTCAAAAAATCAGTCCACAACGAAATGGAGTAAACAAAAAAATCCTGCAAAAAGCAGGATTTTTTTTATGCACAGACAAATGCAAAACATCGCTCGCCATAAAAAGCAGTGTTGTCGCCGTCAGGCGGCACAGTTTTTAGCCGATTTCAGAATTGAGCGCACACTTGGTAACAATGGGCTTTCCATCGGCAACAAGATTTTTTCCGGCAATCTGGACAACTCCATCAACAGCCGCAATCTGCACGCTGAAAAACTCGTCTCCCGAAATCTCGCCCTTCTTGGAGGCATTCACATCGCTTCCCTCAAGAACGACTTTTGTCCCTGGCTTTGCCCATGACACGTCCAGCACCTCAACACACTCTTTTCCGCTCTCGTCCTTGTAGTCTCCCGCAAGGAGCATTCCGCGGCTTTCCACCCCGCGCATCGTACGCGGAGCAAGATTTGCGGCGATGACGACATGCTTTCCGAGCAAGTCCTCTTCTTTCAGGTACATTCTCAGCCCCGACTGAATGGTGCGCGACGTTCCGCTTCCGTCGTCCAGCGTCTCGATGAAAAGCTTCTCGCCCTCAGGGTTCGGCTTCACGTCAACAATTTTTGCGACAGTCAGCTCAATGTTCTTGTTGAAGAACTCAGCCTGCTCTTGGACAGGAAGAACGGTTGGCTCTTTCTTTGCGGGCTTTTTCTTGTCCTTCTTGTCGCCTTTCTTTTCCGCCGCCTCCGCCTGCTTTCCCGAGAACTTTGCGCGGAACGCGTCAACAGTCTTATTGTCAAGCGGCGTAAAGTAGACAGCCGTTTCAGTGATTGAGTCCAAGCCTTCCATTGTACCCAAATCAGCCCACGACAAATCGCCGTCCTTTTTCTCCACGCCGAACTTGGTGTTCACGATGGACTTTCCAAGATAGCCCGCCACAACCTGGGAATATTTGGGAAGATAGGGCTGAATCAAAATCATCAAGTCCTTTATGACGTATGCGAGGTTGTACAGAACATTGTCCGAAACCTCCTTGTTCTCCTTGATTGCCTTCCACGGCTCGGCAGACTGGAACGCCTTGTTGCAGAGGTCGGAAATCTCAAGAATCACATGGAGCGCGTCTTTAAGCTCCGCCCATTCAAGAAGTTCCGTAGCCTTCGCCTCTTTTTCAAGAACGGCTTTCCAAAGAGCCTCGTCCTTTTTTCCGGCTGGGATTTTCCCGCCGTAGTTCTTGTTGATGAAAAGAAGCGTGCGGTTCACCAGGTTCCCCAGGTTCCCGATAAGCTCCTTGTTGTATTTTTCCTGAAAATCCTTCCACGTGAACTGGTAGTCCTGGCTTTCAGGACGGTTGTAATAGATGTAGAACCGCCAAGCGTCGCTGGGGATTCCAGACTCTTTGGCGTCGCTTCCGAACACGCCCACGCCCTTGGATTTTGAGAACTTTCCGTCCTCATAGTTCAGGAACTCCGTGGAGCTCATGTGGTAGAGCTTGGTGAAATCGGTCTTGCTTCCAAGCTCGGAGCAAGGGAACACGACGGTGTGGAACGGAATGTTGTCCTTTCCGATGAACTGGAAGAGCTTCACGTCGCGGTTTGAATCGTTTTGAATCCACCAATCCCGCCAGTCGAAGCTGGGCTTGCCAGCGGCCTTAAGCTCGTCCTCCAGCTGCTTCGTGATTGACATATACCCGATGGGGGCATTGAACCACACATAGAAGACCTTGTTTTCGTATCCGGCCTTAGGAACAGGAATACCCCACTTCAAGTCGCGCGTGATTGCACGCTCGTTGAGGCCGTCGCGAATCCATGCCTTCGTCATCTGAATTGCGTTGGGCGCCCATTTTCCCTCCACGCTCGCCTGCTCCATCCATTTTTCAAGCCGAGGCGCGATTTTCGGAAGGTCAATGTACAAGTGGCGCGTCTCACGAACTTCAGGCGTGGAACCGCAGGTGTGGCACTTTGGATTCACGAGCTGCGTGGGGTCAAGGAGCGTTCCGCAGGAGTCGCACTGGTCCCCGCGCGCGTCTACAGCGCCGCATTTGGGGCAAGTTCCGTCAACATAGCGGTCCGCGAGGAACATATTGCATTTTGTGCAGAAAAGCTGCTTGGTCGTATGCTCGGTGATGAATCCGTTCTCGTCAAGCTCGGTGAAAATCCGCTGGGTTATTTCGGTACATTCCTCGTTGGATGTGCGCCCGAACTTGTCGAACGCGATGTCGAACCACTCGTATATGTCCTTGTGGATTGCATAATAGTAGTCGCAAAGCTCGCGGGGAGTCTTTTTCTCCTGCAACGCCTTTGTCTCAGTTGCAGTTCCATATTCGTCAACACCGCAGACGTACATGGTCTCATATCCGCGAGAGCGGCAGAAACGCGCGAACACGTCCGCAGAAAGCATTTGAATCAAGTTTCCAAGATGGGGAATATTGTTCACATAGGGCAGCGCCGATGTAATCAACCGTTTTGTTTTGATATTTTTCATTTCAGTCATAACACAACATTATAGCGGTTTTGGGCTTGTTGCTCAATGTGATGAGTCTGGCGCAACTTGCGGTTTCACAGCTTCCGTGGTAGTATTTTTCTCATGGACGAAAAACAGGCGGCAAAGAAGAAGAAAATCCGCGAGCAGGTACTGAACTACACGCTTATGGACGACACGTTCATGACAGTTTTCTTCAATGACGACTTGGAATGCACAGCGTTCGTGCTGCAAGTCATTCTCGAAAAACCAGATTTGAAGGTGACGCAAGCCAAAAGCCAGTACACCATTGCGAACATGAAAGGGCGTTCGGCAAGGTAACAAGAATGTGCAAGTCACTGGAAGAGTTGGTCAAAGAAGAAATCGACGACAACAAAATGGAACTCGCATTGGAGAATCTGGAGGACGGCTTGGTTCATGAGGAACAAATTGAAAGAATATTCCACCTGACTCCAGAACAAGCAGAAAAGGTGATAGAACTCTACCGACAAAAAGCCCCGGTACAGGCTTAGCCCGCCCCCGCAGGGCAAAAAAAATGCCGCACTTCAAAAATGAAGTGCGGCATTTTTCGGCGCGGTGCGCCGCTTTTTTCCGTCCCAGAGGGACGGAAAAAAGAATGACAGTCCGATGTATTCTGAACACAAAGAAACTTTTATTCTGTCTACTAAATAGATAAATAGTTGAATTGTTAAAAAGCCCGCACTGCGCAAACAGAAAGCGTATCGTCCTCGGAGTCGTTGATGAGATCGCCCGACCCGAAACTGACGAACCACGCGTAGTTGCTGCCGGATGCGACCTGACTGGACGACCAATACCAATTACTAGTAGACATTTGTGTGCCACCAGTCTTATTTATACTATTGTTCACGGCAGCCTTGGCATTGTAAAGGTCGCACAGCTCCCTTATGCTCGGCATATACCATCCGCTCGCACACTCTCCCGTAAGGCCCGCTGCGTAGTTCTCTATCCAGTACCATGCGGAGTAGTTCTCCTCGCTGTAATCATTGCCATTGTCTTTTACGAATTTCTTAAAAGTCTCAAGGCTTCCGCTTCCGTCACTTGCTCCGTCTCCGCTGAACTCGGCATCACCGGCATTGCTTCCGCTCTCTAACTTAGCCTTCAGGGTCGATATACTGTTGTAGCCGGCCGTACCGCTTTTCGCCCACATCTTGTCCTGTCCCTGCTTAAGCCCCACGCCAAGCTTTTTCGTCGCGTCGAAGATGACCGCGACCGCCGCCGCCTTCTGCTCGGCGGTAAGAGTAAGG
>JAFPYB010000100.1 GCA_017412405.1 Treponema sp.
ATCAAAAATGCGCAGACTGCCATGAACAAAAAAAGGAAAATGAGCGCGACTATCAATTTAATCCTCCAATCATACAATTGACCCAGGACTCGTTCCAGCCACACAGCGCAAGAATGATTGCGGCAAGGCTGATGAGGAGCATACAGAAAATGTACAGGCTCTGTTCGTTTCGGTAGATTTTGACTCGTTCCACGACGGAGTGGAAAATCGCGAGCATGATGTAGAACGAACAGATGCTGCAGCATGTGATGACGACGGCGTGCCCGATGGAAACACCCTCGTTGATTCCCAGGAACACTGCCAGAAGCGGAATTGCGAATTCTGCCCCGGCGGGACGGATTCCAACACCGACGAATATTTCCACGAACAATAGGAAAATGATGTAAATCATGATGACAACGACGGGGAACAGCTCCTCAAGCCCGGTCTCCGAGAACAGCCACGAGATGACAAGGTAGCTCACCGCGCAAGTCGATGAAGAAGTGGTGAGCCCCTTGAAGAACGAGAGTTTTAAGGCGGAATAATCTTCGTGCAGTGAGATGGTTCTGTTTATTCCGATTCCGTAGAAAAGCATGGCGGAAGCGGAGGCTATGTAGTAGAAAATCAGTCCAATCATTGTTCAGCTCCTTTCCGCGCGATGATGTCGAACCGCTGTTTGACGAAAATGTATCCTGCCAAGAGAACCGAAAAAAGCACGAGGGCGCCCGGGATTGTCGCAAGGAACGCGCCTGCATGGGAAGTGCCAGACAGGAACGGCAGATGCACATAGATGATTCTTTTCCAGCCTGGGAGCGTGAGCGTTCCGTAGCCCAGCGCATCGCGGAGCAGGAAAAGCACGAGGCAGGTCAGCGAATTGTAGGCGCATGTACCCATGTTGTTGATGAGGTGCTTTGTCAGGCTGTTCACCCGTTTTCCGAAAAAGAACATAATTGTGAATGTTGAAATAGACGGAAGATAGATGCAGAACCCCAGCGTGATTGCCACAACGGGACAGACTATGTACAGAAACTGCTTGTAGAGAATCGTCAAAAAAATGATGCTGAAAATAAGAACTGGTTCTTTGAGTCCGCCGATTTTCAGCTTGTCAACTCCATGAAAAATCAGCGTGAGCAGAAGAATCTGGAGATTGAAAAGAATCAACGCATAAAACGCAAAGACGAATCGTCCCGGAATCGGAATGAAGAACGCAAGAATCGACGTGATATAGAAATAAATCTTTTTATTGTCGTTCATCGGCTTCCCTCCTTGCCAAAATTTTCGGAATTGTTTTTTGCCAGTAGTTGAAAATGCTTTTTGACAGCAGCGTTGTGTCAAGCTCCGTAGCTTTTGCGGTGTCAACTGCATAGCCCGCGAACACCACCGGCTTTTCTGGGGCGTATATGAACACCGCCGGCATGGGACCGAACAGCGTGGGGATTCGTATGATGATTCCTGTGCATTGTTCTCCCGCGCCTTCTCCCACATGGTCTAGAGAATAGGCTGCGGCACTTGTGGCGAAGGACGATTTGAGATTGAACTCCTTCC
>JAFPYB010000001.1 GCA_017412405.1 Treponema sp.
AATCTAATACCTACTAATGTTTTGGAGGTGTGTATGCGATGCCCGAACTGCGGTTGCATAGATGACAAAGTGCTAGAATCACGAACCATGGCAAGCGGCGAGAGCATACGCCGCCGCAGGGAATGTACAGCCTGCGGCTACAGGTTCACGAGCTATGAGCGCATAGAGGAAAAAACGCTCATGGTGGTAAAACGGAACGGAAGGCGGCAGCCATTCGAGCGCGCAAAGCTCTCCAAGGGAGTTGAGCGCGCGCTTGAAAAACGTCCGTTCTCCCAGGATATGATTGAGAACATCATCACAGAAATTGAAGAAAAAGTCATAATCAAAGGAAAAATATCCCGGGAAATATCCACGGCAGAAATCGGCGAGCTTGTGCTTGAAACGCTGGCGCACATAGACAAGGTGGCGTACATCCGCTTCGCATCCGTCTACAAGCATTTCGAGAACCTGGACGAGTTCATAAGCGAAGTAAAAAAAATCGGCACAGATTAGAACCCATGACAAACTTTTCAGGCGCATATTGTACTGCTTGAAAAGTTTGTGGCGGCGAGAAAATTTCCATTTTCTCGCCGCCACAAATTCGCATCCAAGGCGGTTCGCCCCTAGACTTCCTGATAATCGCGCAAACCGCTTGCACGGCGCGGGTGCCGGAGCCGCCTGAGGGCCTTAGCCTCAATCTGGCGTATACGCTCCCTCGTGACGTTGAAATACAATCCCACCTCTTCCAGCGTCAAGCTGTAGCCGTCCTCAAGACCGAAGCGCATTTTGAGGACCTCCTGCTCGCGGGCAGGAAGGGAGCCCAAGATGTCGCGGATAAGCTCCTGCAAAAGCGTGTATTCCGCCTGGTTTGCAGGATTCTCAACATACTTGTCCTCAATGAAGTCGCCCAGCTGGCTGTCCTCCTCCTCGCCAATCGGGGTCTCAAGGGAAATAGGCTCCCTTGCCACGCTCTTCACCTGCTTGACGCGGGAAACAGGCCAACCGAGCTGCTGCGCGATTTCCTCGTCCGTCGGGTCGCGCCCCAGCTTCTGCATGAGCTGGCGGCTCTCGCGCACGACTTTGTTTATCTGCTCAATCATGTGCACAGGAACGCGGATTGTGCGCGCCTGATCGGAGATGGAGCGCGTGATTGCCTGCCGAATCCACCAAGTGGCGTAGGTTGAGAACTTGTAGCCCTTGCGGTACTCGAATTTCTCCACGGCCTTTATGAGACCGATGTTTCCTTCCTGCACAAGGTCGAAGAACTGAAGCCCGCGGTTCGTGTACTTCTTGGCGATTGAGACGACAAGGCGCAGGTTCGCGTTGATGAGCTTGTTCTTGGCCATCTCAAGCATTTTGCGCCCGCGGTCGATTTCGTTGGCCATCTCAAGGATTTCCTCAATGCTGTTCTCAAAATCGTATTCCATGCGGCGGAGCTTACGGTCGATTTTCTGAATCTGCGTGTATATGTCGCGGATTTCCTCGCTGGAAAGGTTCAGCTCCTCCTCAAGCTTCACGGCTTCGGCGTGGATTGCAAGACGGCGGCCAAGGCTGCGCAGCTCGCCAGGATTGGATATGCGAAGCTCTCGCATCTTCTTGTCCTGCTTGTGGTGGTACTCCTCGATTTTCTGCGTTGCCTCCACGAATTTTGAGCTGAACTTCTCGATTTCATCAGACTGCATCTCGATTTTCTGAAGCTCCGGAAGAATCTTTTCCCTGAGAGCCACAAGCTGCTCGTCGGCAAAAATCTCCTGGCTCTGGTTCGCCTCGAACAGCTGCTTTTTCCGCGCCATGTATGCGTTCATGTCGTCCTTGACGAGCTTCAAGTATTCGCCGTAGCAGCTCTTGAGCCGCTTCTTCTCAGCCTGTGCCTCGTTCACTTCCTTCCGCGACTTTCCAGGCTCCTTGGGGTCAATCTTGGCGAACGCCTTCTGCTTGATGATGAAGAACTCCGGAATCATCATGCCCGACTTCTTGATTACGCCCTTGATGATGTTCTCGCCGTCCTCCATCTGCTTTGAATAGATGACCTCCTGCTCCGCCGTAAGGAGTTTCTCCTTGCCGATTTCGCGCAGGTAGAGGCGAATCGGGTCGTTCACGTTCCCGTCCTTGTCGCTGTTCACAAGGCGGTGCTGGTCGATGTCGTCGTCATCGTCCTTGCGCTCGGAGTCGAAATCGTCGTCGTCGCTGTCAAGGAGCGTGTCGTCCTCGTCGTCAAGGTCGGCATCCTCTTCCATCACCTGAATGTTGTTCTGCTCCAGAATCTGAAGGACATCCTCCATTTTTGGGGAATTGACAAAATCCTGCCCCAGGATGTTGTTTATTTCATCCCAAGAAATGATTGTCTTGTCCTTCGCATAGTCCAAAAGCTTTTGAACCAACGGATCCAGCTGCTGTTCGTTTTCCATTTGTTTACCTAACCTTCCCATTTAATTTCCTGTCAATCTCAAGCTTCCGCGCGAAAAGCTCCCGCACTATCATCTGCCCCTCAGAGGAGTTCGTGTTGTACTTCTTCATTTCATCTGATAAAAAGGTTCTCTGTTTTTCAAGACTTCTTCTTTTTATGAACGAAACTCCGTCTTTTACGAATTTTTCCATGTCGCCGCTGAACTCATCCGAACTGATAGCCTCGGCCACAATCCGCATGTACTCGCCGTTGTCGCAACACGCCAAAATCTTTTCCTGGGTCAAACAACCTTGCTCAAAGCAATCCTCCAGAATCTTGAACAATTCTTTTGCCGAAAGACTCTCAAAATCATTTTCGGTCAACTCTCCGCGCAAGAACGCAAAATTTTTTGTGTCAGTGATGCACGCAAGGATGAGCTTCACTTCCGCGTCCTTCCTCAGGACTTGTGCGCCCGTCCCCGGCTCTGCTTGACGCTTTTGTTGCACCGGTTTTGCAGAACGAAGATGATTCGAGAAATCTTTCTTTATCGAATCTAGCGGAACGGACAAAAATTCACCCAACCGCTCAAGGTTCGTAGTCTTCTCTATTTCAGACTGAATACAGTCAACATACAAAAAAAAGTCCATAGCGACGGCAGCCTTCCCCTCGGGGGTGGAAATACCGTATTTCTTGGAGAGGGACGAAAGCAGGTACTCATTGTCCGCGCTCGCCTTTTCCACCGCCTCCACCAACTTCTCCGCTCCGAACTTGTTCATCACCTCCGCAGGGTCTTTTCCGCCCTCAATGCGGATGACACGCACCTCAAGGCCCAGGGAGCGGCATAGCACAATCGCCTTGAACGTGGCGGCCTGCCCGGCAGCATCGCTGTCAAGGGAAAGGTACACTGTCTTTGCGTAGCCCTTGACGATTTTCACCTGGCTTTCCGTGAGCGCGGTTCCCCCAGGAGCCACAGCATACTGCACCCCGCACTGATGATAGGCGATGCAGTCCATCTGTCCCTCGCAGATGATGACTTTTTTCTGGGAATGGATTGCGGTCTTGGCGAAGTTGAAGGCAAAAAGAGTCTCCCCCTTCTTGAACTGAATCAAATCCCTTGAATTTATATATTTCGGCGACTTTTCCGCATCTCCGCGCAAAAATCGTCCAGAAAACGCAACGACTTGCCCCCGACGGTCAAAAATCGGGAACATGAGCCTGTCGGAGAAAAAAGCCGCATCCGGGTACTTCTCGGAAAAAAGCCCCGACTTCGCCAAAAAATCATCCCCGAAATTCTTGGACTTCAAGAACCGCTTGAGCCAGAACCTGTCCTGAGGCGCATAGCCCAGCTTGAATTTCTCGATTGTCTCCATGGAAAGTCCGCGCTTTCTGATGTAGTCCAAAGCGAACTTTCCTTCCGCCGTCTGCACAAGCAGATAGTGGAATGACCCTGCAACACGGTTGTACAAATCGATGTACAAATCCTTTGTGTTGTCCACCTCCCGCTGCAGGTTGTCCCCACCGCCGCTTTCGAACTTCATCTCGATGTTCGCCTTTTTGGCAAGGAAAGTGACAGCCTCCGGGAACTTCATCTTCTCCATTTCCATAACGAACTTGACCACGTTCCCGCCCTCATGGCAGCCGAAGCAGTAGTACATATTCCTGTCCGGCGTGACGGAGAACGACGGCGTCTTCTCGCTGTGGAACGGACAGCAGCCCCACCACGATGCCCCACGCTGCTCAAGCTGCACATATTCCCCAACCACGGAAACAATGTCGCTCGACTGGTTCACCTGGTCTATCGTTTCCTGAGAAATTATGGCCATCAGTTTGAACCCGCCGCCTTTTTCGTGCGGAACTCGCCTCCCGCCCGCACATGGGCCGTGAACGAGCGCGAGAACGTGTGCGTTCCTGCCTCGGAATCGGTCAACGTGAAATACAAATAGTCCGTCTCGGGAGTCTCCGCAAGGGCAGTGAGAGCCACAAGCCCCGGGTTTGATATGGGCGCGGGAGGAAGCGCCGCCCACAAGTATGTGTTGAACGGACTGTCGATTTTCAGGTCCTCATAGGTGATTACATCTGGATGGGGCCGCCCCTGAATCTCGGTGATGATGTACTCAATCGTGGCGCACGAATACAGCCCCATCCCGATTTTCTGCCTGTTCTTGAACACGCTGGCTATAAGCGGCGCCTCCTCCTTGGAACGGTACTCGCGTTCCACAATCGACGCAAGGATAACAGCCTCGTAGATTTCGGACTCCTTCTTCCCGGTGAAAAACGGTATGGAATTGATGTGGCGGAAAAAATTCTCCGCCATCATCGAAACAATTTCGGCAGCCGTCATGCCGGGAGTGAAAAAATACGTGTCCGGGAACAAGAATCCCTGAAAAGTGCCGGCGGGAATGGAGAACGACTTCAAAAGCTCCTCGTCCCGAGAGGCGGCAATGAAGTCTTCGGCGGAGCACAGCCCGCTTTTTTCCACCACCGCGGCGATTTTCCGAATTGTAAGCCCCTCGGGAACGAGCACCCGTATGTAATCCTGCTTTCCCGAATTCAACAGCTCAAGAATCTCCCACAGCGACTGGGAGCTTTTCACCGTATACACGCCCGTCTTGAGCAGGAACGGCTTTTTCAGTATCTTGTTGGAATATCTGGCCACAAGATAGAAAAAATCGGCGGAATGAATCAGCTTGTTCTCGTACAGATTGTCCGCCACTTCCCTGACGGTCTCCCCGGAAACGACGCTCAGCTTCACTTCGCGCCCGCTTCCGCTCCCGTCCACTGGGCGCGACAAATGCACCGCACACACGGCAAGAGCCGCAAGAAAAAACACGGCGAGCAAAAACAGCGAAAGAACAATGATTTTTATTTTCTTCGATTTCTTCATAATATCAATATATATAAACAATCCAGAAAAAAGAACTTATGAGTAAAAAGTCGCCACTTCTTTCATGGGAAGGGCGTTGTAAATCGTCCGCTCAATCGCCGAAAGAAATGCAAAAAGCCCGTCGGGAAGCGATTCCTGATTTCTCCTGAAAAATTTTGCCAGAAGCTTTATTTCTTCCGGCGTGAAATTGTAAGAAAGACTCAAATCCGATTCATTCACAGCGTCACGTCCTGATTTTCGGTCGCGATGTGAATCTCAACTTCCTCGTGACCGACATATTTTGCGTACCAATTTGCAGACTCAAGGATTGTATGAAGCTTTCTGTCGTCATAGGTAGGCTCATGGTGGAAAAGGAACACCTTCTTCACGCCCCATGTAATGGCAAAATCAATTGCGTAACAGAAAGCCGAATGTCCCCAATTCTCCTTGCGAAGAGCCTCCTCCACCGTGTACTGGGAGTCGAGGACAAGGGCATCGGCCCCGCCGAACACAGACTGCATCTCGGAACTGCGCACAAAATCCTTAGGCGTAAGCTCCACATCGGTAGCATATACGAATTTTTTTCCCTTTTCCTCGACCAAATAGCTGTACGATTTTCCGGGGTGGGACATTTCCACGCACCGAACGGAAAAATCGCCGACCCTGAACGTCTTGAGCGGCTCCACCGTATGGAAAGCAAAATTTTTCGTGAACGCATTGAAGCGCACCGGATAATAGGGCGGAACCATCTGGTTGCTCAAGAAGGACTCCATGTCGGCGAAAGGCGAATAAACATCGAAGGACGCCGCAGGGTTGTACGCAGGACTGAAGAACGGAAGCCCCTGAATGTGATCCCAGTGGAAATGGGAGAACACCAGATTGTAGTGCAAATCCCGCGGCGGATGTCCGTCTTTTCCCATGACACGTATTCCTGTTCCGGCATCAAAAACAATTTTCGTTCCATTTTCGCCCGTGACCTCAACACAGGGCGTGTTTCCGCCAACCGTGCCATAAATCCACGCTGGAAGTGAATCCAAGAACTGCTCGCGAGCTTCGGGCGTTTCAATGTCCTTCTGCGAAATTTTCTGGACAACCGAAGAAATCTTGAATTTTACTTGTTCCGGTGTTAACGGAGTTGGAAGCGACCCCCGCACTCCCCAAAAATGGATATTCACTTTTTAAGCTCCACTAGAATTTTTTCTATATATCGGCACAATACCGTCGTACAATGCCTTTTGCTCTTCGATTTCTTCCCGGGTCCAAAGCTTTCCATGATTCAAGCCCGGGCAGTCCTTCTCGCATTCGTTCCAAGTATCCTCGTCTTTGAGCATCCAAGACCAAAAAGGATATGTCGAGCATTGAACAGGCCTGGATTCGTACGCAGTACAACCACATCCATCTTTCCAGAGAATACAGTCGTAATTCGTCTTTTCCTTGAGGCACAAAACTTCGCTGCCGCCATAATATTGAACCCATCTGCAATAGACGGAGACAAATTCCTCTTCAGATACTTTAAAATATTGATATAGCTTTGTCAAATCGGCACGAGAAAGATATACAAAACCAGGGCTTTTTCCGCAGCAAGCAGAACACCTGTTGCAGGAAAACCTCAAACCTTCGTCATAAAACATATCATTTTCAAACGGGAACAGACTCCCCATCTCCCACTTTATTTTCAAACCGCGTGACTGAATTGAGGAACAGAAGCGGAACATCCCCAATAGGACCGTTTCGCTGCTTCGCCACAATGAGCTTGGCATCCTGAACCGCCTCCATCTCGCCGTTCTCGCTCTTCTTGCGCTCGCGGTGGATGAACATTACCACGTCCGCATCCTGCTCGATTGAACCAGAACCGCGCAGCTGCGCCAGGTTCGGCTCTTCGCCCTCGGCGGAGCGCGCCACCTGACAGAGGGCCACAATGGGGATGTTCAGCTCGCGGGCAAGGCTCTTCAAGGACTTTGATATTTCGGAGACCTGCTCGTAGACGGCAGCATTCACATTTTCCACCGTGATGAGCCCGATGTAGTCGATGAAAATAATCTGCACACCGTGGTCATGGACAAGCCGCCGCGCCATTGTGCGCAAATCCACAAGCTGCATGTTCGGCGTATCCACAATGTAAAGCGGGGCCTCGTAACAAGCAGAGGCCGCGTCCTGCAGCTTCTGCAGCTCCGTCACCTGCATCATGCCGTTGCGGAGCTTTGTTCCTGGAATGCGCGTGCGCTGGGACAAAAGACGCTGGCCAATCTGCTCGTAGGACATTTCCAGGGAGAAAAAGCCGCACGGAATCTTCCTGTCTATGGAAATGTGCTCCATCATGTTCAGCGCGAGGGCTGTTTTTCCCATTGACGGGCGCGCGCCGATGACGACGAACTCCGAGTTCTGGAAACCGCTAGTCATGGAGTCCAGCGTGGTGAAACCGCTCGTGACACCCGTGCAGTCACCGTGATTCTTGACGCGATTGTACACATTCTCAATCGTCCTGTTCACGATGTCCTGCATGTTGTGGATTTCAATTGTCTGATCCGCGTCGGCAAGGGCAAAAATCTTTTTCTCGGCATCCTCAATGATGAAGCGGCTTTCTTTCTGGAACTCGAATGCGGATGACTTTATCTCGGAGGAAATCTTTATGAGCGACCGACGGCGAGCCTTGTCAAGAACGAGCTTTGCATAGTACTTTATGTTCGCGCTGGACGGAACCGTGTTCGTGAGCGTCGCAATGTAGGCTTCCCCGCCCACCTTCTCAAGCTCGCCCATCCGCTTGAGCTTGTCGATGAGCGTGAATGCGTCAACCTGCACATTCTCTTTGCCCAAGATGTCAAGGACATTGAAAATAATCCTGTTCTGGGCAAGATAAAAATCCTCGCCGTGGATTTTCAGCTCCGAGACGACCTCGTTGGCAGGATTCCAGTCAAGGAGCATTGCCCCGAGCATTGCCTGTTCTGCATCAACATCATGAGGAGGAATCGTGTCTTTCAGCGGCTCTTGCCCTGGGAAAAAATCTGCCATAAACCAGTCCTGCAAAAAAAATCCTGAAAGCAAAAAAGAGCTTTCAGGACTTCAATAGTGCGTCAAAAACTACTCAGCTTTCTTCTCTGCCTCAGGAGCTTCTTTCGGCTCTTCAGCCGCTTTCTCGCCCTGTGCCTTTACGCTGAGCTTAACTTCAGCAGTCTGCGCCTCGTACAAGTGGATTGTACAGTGGTAGTTTCCAGTAGACTTGATTGTGTTTCCAGGAATGTCAATGCGCTTCTTTTCGATTTCAAAGCCGTTCTTGTTCAAGAAATCAGCGACAGTCTGAGATGTGACTGCGCCATACAATTTTCCGTTTGAACCAGCAGGCATATCAAGCTCGACAACAAATCCCTCAAGTCTCTCCTTGAGAGAAGCAGAATCCTTTCTCTTCTGCTCTTTGCGAGCGTTGATTTCTTCCTTTCTGCCCTCAAAATATGCGACAGTCTGCGCATTGTACGGAACAGCAAGTCCACGAGGGAAAAGATAGTTGCGGGCATATCCGTTTGCAACGTTCTTCTCGTCTCCCATTTCACCAAGATGTTTTACGTCTGTGTTAAGAATTACTTTCATTTTCAAGCTCCATTCATTTTCTAGGAAACCGCCAGGAGTTGGCAGCCCCATTTTTTGTCAGCGCGCCCGCGATTACTCAGCGACGAACGGCAAAAGACAAATATTCCGTGCGCGTTTGATTGCAACTGTCAACTCACGCTGGTGCAATGCACACGTTCCCGTGATTCTACGAGGAAGAATCTTGCCGCGCTCAGTTGTGAAGCGTTTGAGACCATCAGCATCCTTGTAGTCGATTTTTGCCTTGTTCGCACAGAATCTGCACACCTTCTTCTTGAAGAAGGTTTTGCCCTTCGCGTTGCGTACAGATTTGTCCTCGCCCTCGCGACCGTCAGCCGCGCCCTGTGTATCAACTTCTACTTTCTGTTCGATTTCTTTTTTCTCGTCTGCCATTGTAAGACTCCTAAATAAATTGAATGTGACCGCATTCCGCCATTAGAACGGGATATCCTCCTGGAATTCCTGATTCGCCCCACCGCCAAATGCCGAATCATCATAGGACGGGCTTGGAACGGCATCAAAACCACCCTGCTGCGCGGGACGGAAATTCTGTGCATATCCCCCTGACGGCTGACTGCCGCCATTCATATTTCCGCCACCACCCAAAAGCTGGATGTTGTTTGCGATGATGTAAACCCGATCCCGGGTTTTTCCCGTCGCCTGATCCTGCCAGCGATCCTGCTTGAGCGACCCCTCAACAGCAATCTGCTTGCCTTTTGTAAGATACGGCTTCAACGACTCAGCCGTCCTTCCAAAAATCGTCACATTGAAATAATTTGATTCGTCAACCCACTGGTCACCATTTTTTCGTCTTGTTCCTACGGCAATACTGATGTTCGCCCGAGCCACTCCCGTAGCCGTATAAGCGAACTCCCTCTGATCCGAAGCATTCAAATCCCTTGTAAGCCGTCCGACCAAAGTTACATTATTTACATCTGCCATATTCTTCTCCGCAAAAAAAATGATTTTATATTGGGTCAACACACGCCATCAGTTCTTTTTTTCGTCAATCTTTACGAACAAGCTCTTGATGAGATTGTCTGTCAATCTGAACTGGTTGTTGATTTCTACAATTTTTGCCGGATTTGCGCTAACTGTAAAAAGAACGAAGCGACCCCTCTTCTGTTTTTTTACTTCGTACGTAAGGTCGCGGTCTCCATAAGACTCTTCTTTTTCTACTGATGCACCGAACTGAGTCAACACTGCTTTCACAGCCTCAATTCCGTTCTTAGACTTATCTTCCTCGATTGGGAAAATAGCCATGAGTTCATACTTCTTCATCTGTATGTTCTCCTTGTGGACATTTGGAAGCCGCATACGCAGCTTCAAGGGATATTCTTTGATTATATACTTTTTTGGAAGATTATGTCAACATCCGCGTCTTTCGTCGTTTTTCCGCAAAATATGCGTCACGCTTCTTTCTTGTTGTAGTCGGTCTTGTCCACGGGCATACCGACAATTGAAGCCTCAAGGTTCTGGCTCAAAAGCTCGCCCACATACTCGCGGATTTTCTTCATGGAGTCGGGAACAGTGCCAACACCGTATTCGAAGATGACGAGCAAGTTGTCGCCCACCTGCTTGATTGCGGAAATTTTCAGGCTTGCGTTCACATATGAGCGGCGCATATTTATGCGAGCATCGGGAATGAGCATACTCTCGAAAATCTCGCCGGCAAGATGGGCAGGAAATTTTGTTGCGATTGCAGCACTGCTTATGTCAATCATCTTGAAGCGGAGCATTCGCGTGTTTTTCATGCAGTAAACTTCCGCCGTCTTGTCGTTCATGCAGGACGCGCGCACATTCCTTCTAAGACCATGAGCCTTGCACGCATCAAGGGCACGCACAATCTGCTGGAACAAAACATCGTGTCCGTCCTCAAAATGCATTGAGCCGCAGGCGCACTTGATTCCCGTCATAAGAAGGCGTTCGGCGGACTCGTTCATCTTGTGCATGATGACACCCACATCCACAGGACCAAAAGATGCGCTCTCATCCTCAACAACGCTGATGAGCTTTCTCCAGCCTACGGGAGTAAGCATGTCGTTGGGCGTGACAAAGACGATGCTCTGCGGATTGAGCGCAAGGTAGTTCTTCAGTTTATTGTACTCACGGATTGCATATACTTCATATTCCATGATGCGAAGCCGCTCGATAACCTCATCCTCGAAAAGCATGGGCGGATTCAAAAAGAAAACTTTTCGTCCTAAAAATTCTCTGTCATTTGCCATAGTCTTTATCTTAACATGATTTTACAGAATGGGTCAAATATGATATTATTCACGAACTATGATTATCACACGCACTCCATTCCGAATGAGCTTTTTTGGCGGCGGAACTGATTTTTCAGGATTCTACAACGAACACGGCGGGGCCGTTTTGAGCACCACCTTCGACAAATATTGCTACGTCACGCTTCGTCATCT
>JAFPYB010000101.1 GCA_017412405.1 Treponema sp.
GTTCGGGGGTTAGTGCTGTGTTAGACGGTGCAATTTCGTACATTTTTGAAAAACTCCTTTGTCAGCGAGAGCTGACATCCAGAAAGCTCTCGCCGTTGTGATTCTTAGAGAGATGAAATATCAAGATTCACCAAATCGTACTTGTCAGAATCTTTTGGATTTCGGCGATAAATGCGGACGTACTGTTTGCTGTCTGATACTTGAATTGAATCGCTGATGGCTGTCATTGCCTGTTTCCATCTCTCATCGTTGATTTCAAGGCGACGAAGCCCCAAAATACGGTTCTTGTTGATATTTCCGCTTTTTCCGACATAGAACGCATCTTGAACGAGGGCTTTGATTTCGTCACAGCTTCCGCTTGACCAGTCCTGAATGCACTTGTCAATAAGCTCTTTTGCGATTTGAAGTCTTTCATCAAAAACAATATTTTCATTGACAGCGACAAGAACCTTGTACTCGCCGTCATAAGACATGAAGGTCATGTTTCCTTTTTTGCCGCCGAATTTCAGTCCGTATTTTTCTGCTGAAAGCTCGACGAATGCTTGAATCGACTTGAAGAACTCCTGCTTCATTTCCATAAGCTGTTTGCTTGCATCAAGTGATTTTGCAACAATCTCTTTGACCATCTGGTCTCGGAGTTTATCCACATCTTTTACGGTTGCGATTGGATCCAATCCGCCGTGACTGTTTTTCATGTAACCTTCTGGAATTTGTTCCATTTTTTCTCCTTACACAGATTCCTTTTCTGTGCTATAATTGAATTGTTCTTTTGTAATTATGCGGCGGGCTTTCCGTCGTCATGGTTGTTTGTGGGCGGTTCGCTTGGTGCATCTTGCGACCCGCCTTTTTTTTGCTCCGCCCGATATTCGTCACGGTAGCGGATGTACACGCTCCGCCAGAAGTTCCGAAGTGGCGTATTCCAGAAGCGACCGAGCTCGATGCTGGCCTTTAAGAGCTTCTCTTTGGGCGAGAGCTGCGGCGGAGCGAAAAGAACCCGGCCGTCTACATAACAAAGCCGCTTGTTTCGGACTGGTCTGTTTCGGAACAGTTCAAGCTCTGCGTTCCTGATTGTTTTAGCCATGAAAGCGCCTCCTTTTTGCTTTTTAAGCCTTCGATGTTTCCGCATATCTCTGCGGGACTTTTGAACTTTGACAGGATTAGAAGTCCGTAGATCGTCATGTTCTGCAAACCTTCCAGCGTCATCTGCTTGACGGCGAAGTAGATTTTCTCCGCATTCAAGTCTTTTTCCTTGCTGTTCATGAAGGGCGGCTTCCTGCCGTTCTTCCAGATTGTCATTTTTTCATTCCGCCTCCTGTTTTTTCTTTCCTTGACCGCTCGTAGCGTTCCGTACTACAATTCTCACAATTGAACCATGTACGAGACAACGATTGCTCAAGAACTTCAAGCCATCCTTGAGGGATACCTTTTGAATTCAAAGCGTAGGCAAGTGCTTGCGCAGACTCCAGAAAAGCCCGCGATGCCAGTAACAAAACGGCAGTTATTCCGTCTGAATCGCACATTCTTTCGGGTACTTTTGATTGGTCTAACGCCTGATTCACTACTTGATAACACAAATCCCGCACTGCTTCGGGCGTACATTGGCGAAGTGCAGAATACGATTTATGTATTAACTCACCGTACTTGCACTTTTTGGCAAGAGCCTGCTCACAGGGGAAACCCGAAGATTCAGCTTCTCCGTCGTTGCCAAATATCCGTCGCACACTGCATCCATTTGTAATTTCAGCGCAACCTTTACAAAAGCACTTCAAATCCTCAAAATCTGTCATGCTGCCATCTCCCGCAGGCTCTGCACCATGTCGTTCCATGAGCTGTAGCCGAGCTTTGCGGCGACCGCCCGCTCTATGCGCTGGCTGTGTGACTTGCCGGAAAGCACATCGCTGACTGACTGTGGCGTGCACCCGGCTTCATACGCGATGTCTGCGCCTGTGGTTCCGGCACACTTCAACCTGTACTTAATGTACAAGCCCTGTTCCGGTGTGA